>NZ_DHYX01000038.1:17913-20212 GCF_002414285.1 Clostridium sp. UBA5119
AAAGAGAGATAGTATAGGTGAATTTTTCTATTATCTACAAAGAATAGATAGGAATCTATACGAATCTTGGAGAAGTCAATTTAAAGAATATCTAAAAAAATTAGCTGAGAAAGATAAAAAGCTCTAAGACTGTCATTCTTAGAGCTTTTGTGTTTAATTGGATAATTTTAATCAAAAATTAACTAATTATAGGTTTTATTTTAAAAGATACAATGGTAAACTTATCTAGTAAAACATATAAACCTATGAAAGGAGACGTTTTAAATGAAAAAAAGTACATTAGGAACTTTGATTATTACAGCAATACTTTCCCTTGCATTAATAGGATGCAGTACCTCTAATAAGACTAGTAAAGAGGGAACTAATACTGGAAGTAATGATAATAAAGAAATATATCTTTCAAAGGAAATGGAGAAGAAGGAGGGGGATAAAAATCCAGTGGCTACCATAGAAATGGAAGACGGAAAAATTATAAAGCTGGAGCTTTATCCCGAAATAGCACCAAATACCGTTAGAAACTTTATAAGTCTTGCTAATAGTAAATTTTATGATGGTCTAATATTTCACAGAGTGATTTCAGGCTTTATGATTCAAGGTGGAGATCCTGAAGGAACTGGAATGGGTGGACCTGACTACTCCATATATGGTGAATTTACAAATAATCAGTTTGAAAATACTCTTTTACATACTAAGGGTGTTATATCTATGGCTAGATCAAATGATAAGAATTCTGCTGGATCTCAATTTTTTATAATGCATGGTGATACACCTAGTTTAGATGGAGACTATGCAGCCTTTGGTAAGGTTATAGAAGGTATGGATGTAGTAGACTCTATAGCTCAAGTAGAAACTGGCAGTGATGATAGACCTAAGAAGGATATAAAAATTAAATCCATTTCGGTAAATACCTTTGGAGTTACTTATAATGAACCTGTAAAATATACAAAATAATTTTAAATAAACCTAGCTGTGTTATGGCTAGGTTTATTTTTTTATAAACTGAGTTCTTGGCTTCAGAGAGATTTTCGAATTGAAGCTTACTAGCAGACTTCTTAGTATCAGTATTTTTAATACTAAGAAGTCGTTATCTTTTAGGAGAAAACGTAGCTGTTCGTTGTTCTCATCGGATAAATACACTGATACCTCTTTTTGAAGTGTTTAATTTTACTACGTATACATATTTTTTTATCTACTTCCTCTTTTATTATTACTTAATTATTTCAGTATAGCAACCATTCAATATAATGTTAGTTATATTGAATGGTTGCAATAATAATTTGCGATAAAAATATGTTTACATAATGTATACGCAGTGTAAACGTGGTTAAAGTACTTGTTTACAAAGGTAAAATAATGTATACTTAAATCAAGGTATAATTTTATAAATTTTAAGGATGTGTAATTAATGAATTCAATTTTAAGTGTAAGGATAAGCGAGGAACTAAAAGAGAAATTTCAAGGTTTAGCTGAGGTAGAGGGGATAAATAATAAAGAATTCATGGATCTTATAATAAGGAACTACGAATTAAACAAAGCTACAACGGGTACAGACTTTATTAAAAGCGATGTAGAAGAGTTACAGAGCATAATAAAAAGAATTCTAGATATATACATAAATATGATAGAAAAAAGCAAGGTTAAGAACTCGGAAGTTATTAATAGTTTTAAAGGAACTTTAGAGGAAGAGACTAATAAAAGTGAAAAATTAAAGGGGAATATAGAAAGTGTAAAAAAAGAACTAGAAGATTTAAAGTCTCATAATAAAGAACTGAAAGATTCATTAAAGGAATATAAAGAGCTTTTAGAAAAAGAGAGAGAAGATATCAGGGGATATAAAGAGCTTAACCTCATGTTAAAGGATAAAGTAAATGAGTTAACTGCCTATAAAAATGAAGCAGAAAGTTTAAGAGTAATAAACCGAAACATGGAAGAAAACTTAAAAAACTTAGAGAGAGAAAAGGAAAGCTTTACTAATAAATTAAATGAAGAATTAAAGCATAGTACTGCATTGGAAGAGCAAACAAAGAATATGAAAAGTTCTTATGAGAATAATATTAAGCAGATCACAGAAGAGTTTAACAGAGAGCTACGATTAAAAGATAATGAAATAAGGATTTCTACACAAAAAGAAGTGCTACAAAAAGAGGAAGAGTACAGAAAAGAAATTTGGTCTATGAAATCTCATTATGATGATAAAATTTCTAAATTGATGGATGCTAAAGAACAATTACTGCTAAAAATAAGAGATGATATAAATAACAATAAATAGTATAAAAACAGTATAAAAAATGCTGAAGTA
>NZ_DHYX01000038.1:20235-21567 GCF_002414285.1 Clostridium sp. UBA5119
TACTTCAGCATTTTTTATACTATTTACCTTCTGTATAAGCATGTTCTAGTATATCTAAATATTCAGTAAAACTATCTTTGTCTTCTTTAGAAACGTTTTCTAAGGAATAATCGAGAAATTTACATCTTTCCATAATTACTGCTTCTAAT
The DNA here is from genome assembly GCF_002414285.1 of Clostridium sp. UBA5119. Classification (NCBI taxonomy): domain Bacteria; kingdom Bacillati; phylum Bacillota; class Clostridia; order Eubacteriales; family Clostridiaceae; genus Clostridium; species Clostridium sp. UBA5119. The sequence goes on from NZ_DHYX01000038.1 coordinate 20,385, forward strand.
ATGTTATGTCCCTTTTCTAAACCTTCTATTCTAACTATTCGTCTATCTTTTGAATCTCTAACTCTCTTGACAAGATCCTTACTTTCCATTCTATCAACTAAATCAGTGATGGTGCTAGGGGCTTGATACAGTTTATTGCTAAGTTCACTAATGGTTACTTCTTTATGATTTACTATAATTTGTAAAGCTTCAAATTGTGCAGGAGTAATATCATAATCTTCTAATATAGTTCTTCCTTTTTTCTTTATATAAAAGCATACTCTTCTTAATAGTTTCTCTATTTTTTCTATTTGCGGATCTTCATAAATTTTCAAAAAATCACTCCTAATTTATATTATAAAAAACATTAAAGTTTATTATACTTCTGTGCTATTATACACTTTTTTTTGAATATAGTCAATTAATTACAATTCAATGATAAAATTCAATAAAAAACAGCATCTTGAATTAAAATCAAAATGCTGTTTTGATATTTTTAAATTAGTTATGTAAGAATATATTATTCTTGCATTTTAGCAATACTATCAAGACATTCTTCACAAATATTTTTACCTTTGTAGTTTTTAACGTCTCTAGCATTACCACAGAATAAACATGCTGGCTCATATTTTTTTAATATGATTTGATCTCTATCTACATAAATTTCTAAAGCATCTTTTATCTCGATGTCTAAAGTTCTTCTTAACTCTATTGGAATTACTATTCTTCCTAATTCGTCTACTTTTCTTACTATACCTGTTGATTTCATAATATTTTCCTCCTAAATGTTTGTTATTTATTTTTTCATAAGTATAAGTGGGATTATATATAACTATTATATATAACTATTGTAATTTGTATACATTATTAAATTATCCAATTCTCATTAAATTATACATTAATAGTTAATATATATCTATTATAACTTATTCTTTTAAATTTTAACAGAGATTTTTTGCATTTGTCATATTTTACAAATATAAAGTTTATCTATAGTTAGTAAATTGTACATCTATACCATAGTCTTTAGATTTTAAGAGCTGCATTGTTTCTTGTAAATCATCCTTATTCTTTCCAGATATCCTTAATTGATCATCCATAATTTGAGGCTGAACTTTTATTTTACTAGCCTTGATATCTGCCACCATAGCCTTAGCTTTCTCAGTAGAGATACCTTTTATTAATTTACAAGTAACTTTAGCTG
>NZ_DHYX01000038.1:21589-48802 GCF_002414285.1 Clostridium sp. UBA5119
ACGCCTCTTTTAATGAATTTTCCCTTGAGTATATCGATTACAGTATCTAACTTAAACTCATCGTCAGATATGAGCTTAACTTCATCTTTTAGTAAAGTTATTTCTGTCTTAGTACCTTTAAAGTCATATCTTTGTTTAATTTCCTTTAGGGCTTGATTAATAGCATTATCAACTTCTTGCATATTAATTTCAGAAACCACATCAAAGGAATATGAACTTGCCATACTTAGAACCTCCTTAAAATAATCTATATGTAAAAAACATATAAATATATAATAATTTATATATTCAAAAATGTCTATATAAATTTAAAAAAATTTAGATTTATTTTTAGTTGATGTTTTTCAATAGTTTTGTTAAAATAGTCTAATGATTTAATAAAGATAAAACAGGAAGTGATGATAATGAAATACTGTATTTTTGATGAAAAGAAGGTATGCAATGATTGTGGAGAGNNTGCAATATATGTGAATATAATAGGGATAAGATCTGTGATAACTGTGGTAAATGTCTAGAGATTGAAGGATATGATGTTAAGGCAGTAAAAATAGATGAGGTATTTGAAAAAAACAAAGAGGAAGAAATCAAAATTAATTTGGAAGACTTTAGTGATTTTGATACAATTGAAGAAGAGGATAGCTTTGAAGAAGGTGTAGTACCATTAGAAGAAGATGAAATACCATATATAGATGCTCTCGATGATGAATCTAATTGGGATTATATATCTGATATAGAAGGCATGGATGAACTTATGGAAGAAACGGGTACGGATGGACTACTACATGAAGAATATCCAGGTTTATATATAGTAAATAATAAAAGATAGCTACACAAAACTATTATATATGATATAATAGTTTTATAATATATTACTACGGAGGTACAAAAGAATGAGCATTACTATTCTTAATTAATTTTATAGGCATAACAAAATAAATATTTATTACAATTTAAATATAATTTTATATTTTTGTTATGCAATTAATTAGGCAGTGGTAATCTATTCTTTTAATTCTAATCATATAATAAGTATAAGACTGTTTTGGTAAGTAAAGGTATGTAACTATAGTTTACTTAATAGTTTCTATTTACCCTTAACCAGTCTATATTATATGAATTAATAATAGAGTTGTAAGTTTGGTTTTAATTGCTTATTGTGATTAAAACCTTTTTTGTTTCTTAAAATTGAAGTACCACCATTGCCTTTTGATAGACTTTATTAAAAGGAGTGTTATAAATGGGTAAGATAATTATAAAAAATATTTCTAAATCCTTTCAAAATCGCACAATTTTAAAAAATATAAGTTTTGAAATAGGAGATAATTTTAAGATAGGTCTTGTAGGAGAAAATGGCGTAGGTAAAAGTACCTTAAAACAAATAATAACTAAGGAGATATCCTACGATGAAGGAAGTATCAATTATATTCCTTCAAATATTCTTATCGGAATTATAGATGAAAACTTATGTAATAATAATACTTTTTTAAGTGGTGGTGAAGCTACTAAAAAAGAAATTCTTAATATATTTCATAGTAACTATGATTTGTTTATACTAGATGAGCCTACAAATCATTTAGATTTAAGCGGTGTTCAATGGTTAGAAAGACTTATAAATTCTATAAATAAACCTATGATTATAATAAGTCACGATAGGTTTTTTTTGGATGAAGTTACAAATAAGACCTTTGTTTTAAGCAATAACGGAATAAAAATCTATGAAGGTAATTATTCTTCTTATGAAAAACAACTGTTGATGGAAAAAATAACTAATGAAAATTTATATAACAAACAACAACAGGAAATAAGGGCTTTGAAAGAAAATATTAGTCAAAGAAAACAATGGTTTAACAAAGCACACAAAATGGCGGGTACTAATGACCACTTAAGAGCATTAAGTAAAAAACATGTTTCTATAATGAGATCAAAAGAAAAAAAGTTAGAAAAATTAAAAGAAAATGGAGTTGAAAGAATAAAGGATAATTCTTCAATTAAACTTATACTTAATAATAATAATAGTTTTAAAACAGCCATAAGAGTTGAAAATCTTAGTAAATCCTTTGATAAGAAATTATTATTTAAAGATGGAAATTTTACTATAAATGGTGGAGATAAAGTCGGCATCATTGGTAATAATGGTAGTGGGAAGACTACATTACTAAATATTCTTCTAGGTGAAGATAAGAATTACATTGGTGATGTTTATTTAAACCCAAATATGAAAATTAGCAGTTTATCTCAATATCTAGAAGTAGTAAATGAAGAAATAACTATATTAGACTATTTATTAACCACCAATGAAACTGAAAATATAATTCGGTTATATTTGGGAAGTGTATTTATAAAAGGGGATAGAGTAAATACATTAATTAAAAACTTAAGTATGGGAGAAAAATGCAGAGTAATATTTACTAAAATAATCATTGAAAATCCTGATTTAATAATTCTTGATGAGCCAACTAATTATATGGATATCTTATCTAAAGAAAGTGTAAGTTTGCTTTTAAAAAGTTATTCTGGAACAGCTTTGGTAGTTTCCCATGATAGACATTTAATTTCTACAGTATGTAATAGAATTCTAAAAATAGAAAATAATAAAATTATTAATTTTACTGGAAATCAGACTGAAATAATTGAGTTTTTCACTTATACTAAGGCTAGAAACATTAAATTAAAGATTAATAAAGATGAAATATTAATGCTTCAGTGTCGACTTTCTCAGCTAAGTGGTTTACTAGATGATCCTTCATTAGAAAAGGATGCTAAGTTAAATTATGAAAAAGAATTTTTGAATACGAGCAGGCGTATATCTGAATTGAGAGATAGAAAATATAAAAACTAATAAAAAGAAGGATAGCAGCCATAGATTTGATAGCTGATATCCTTCTTTATTACTCATCTCCTAAGGGGTGAGTGTTAATTGCCTCTCTTAGGGTTTCATCATCAACATGAACATATATTTGTGTAGTACTAACATTTTCATGACCTAATATCTCTTGTAGAGTTTTAACATCTACACCACCATGTTTATGAAGTAATGTTGCAGAGGTATGCCTTAATTTATGAGGTGTGTATTTATCAGTATCAAGACCTGCTGCACCTACATATTTTTTTATTATTCTTTCTACAGTGCGTTTATTAATTCTTCTATACTTTCCACTTATGAATAGAGCCTCTCTATCCTCACTATGAACTTTATCTGCAATATCATTTCTTACAACAAGATACTTGTTTATAGCCTTAATGGATGCTTTATTAAGATATATAGTCCTTTCTTTATTTCCTTTACCAATGACAGTAAGGGTATCACCTTTAATATTAGCAATATTGATGCTGCAAAGCTCTGATAGTCTCACACCACAATTTAAAAATAGGGTAATTATACATAAATCCCTAGGTGAATTTTTATCTCTATTATTAGCTACAGCTAATAAGTCTCTACTTTCATCCAAGGTTAAGTAAATGGGGGAGCGCTTTCCTATTTTAGGACTTTCTAAGTCTAAAGTAGGGTCTGTAGGTATAATTTTAGCTTTAGAACATAAATAGTGAAAAAAGGACTTTAGAGAGGCAACTTTTCTTGCCTTTGCATAGGTTCCATTTTCTCTCATATTCTCTAAAAAGGATAGATAGGTGTAAAAATCAACCAATTCTAAATTTTTAAGATAATCAGAAGAGATGTTATCAATAGGAATACTTTCAAAGATTACATCCTGTGATAAAGTTACTTCATTATTATGTACTTTAAGAAATTTAAAGAATAAAGTTAGATCATAAGCGTAGGCAACTAAAGTATTGCTAGAAACACCTTTAACAGAAGAAAGGTAACTTAAATAATCCTTTAGTATTTTTGGTAGAGAATTATCTTGCATATAATTTAATTTAGAATCCATAAAATCCATTCCCCTTTAATTTTTATAGCATAATGTCGCGAAACTTACATTTCACGACATTAATTATTCTATGAAGAGAGGTAAAAATCCTTTAATTTTTAAAAAACTTTTCTATTTTTATTTTCTCTTCTAGAATTTTATAATCCATATTACCCACATAATCGATCAAATGTATTTTTAAAGATCCACTTCCCTGAAACTTTTCTACTATTTTATTATAAGCAAGTTCACCACATACTCCCATAATGCAGAAAGCAGTTACCGTTGAATCAAAGATTTTATGAGGATTAGCACCAACTAAAACTCCTATAATTGATGAAAGCATACATCCTGTTCCGGTGACATTTCTCATAGATGGATGCCCATTTCTAATAATATATACTAAATCTTTATCTGCAACTATATCTATAGCCCCTGTAATGGCTATAATTGCCCCTAGATCCTTAGAAAGTTCCCTGGCTAGAGTAATTGCACCTTCTATATTATTTTCGGTTATAGACTCAATTTCACTGGCATCTACACCCTTACATAGTGTTTTTTTCTTTCCTATAGTTTTTATTTCAGATATATTACCTTTTATAACTTGAAAATCTACAGTGTTTAAAAGTTCCTTTACAGCCTGTTGTCTAAAGGATGATGCGCCAATACCTACAGGATCTAATATTACAGGATGCTTTAATTTATTAGCTCTCCTCCCTGCCTTAATCATGGCTTCTAGCTTTCTTGGATTTAAAGTACCTAAATTCATTACTAAAGCATTACAGAAGGTGGTTATCTCCTCTACTTCCTCTGGATCATCTGACATAATAGGAGAACCACCACAAGCTAAGGTTATATTAGCACAATCATTAGCAGCTACATAATTAGTTATATTGTGCACAAGAGGGTTAGTTTTTCTTGTTGAATCTAAAATATCTTTAATCATTTTATATCCTCTCCCTAAGATCTATTTTAAAATACTAAGATACTAAGATATTAAGCTCTAATTACCTTCATTAGAAACTTTATCTAATACTCCTGTTTTTTTAAGAGCTATTAAAAATAGTATAGCAATTAGTGTGCCACCAATAGAGCTTACGCTAAATGGCACCACAAAGCCCCATAGCGCGGCTTCCTTTGATAGGATGAACTTTGCTACCGGATAGGCTATTAAAGCTCCTATTACCCCAGTACCGAAGATTTCTCCTATGGATGCCATAGTTATTTTTTTATTATATTTATATAGGATTCCAGCTAAAAGAGCTCCACACATACTTCCAGGAAAAGCTAGGAAAGTACCTGTACCAATAAGCACTCTAATTGTGGAAGTAAGGAAAGCTATAGCTATTCCATAAAAAGGTCCTAAAATAACAGCTGATAAAACATTTATCAAATGTTGAACTGGAGCACATTTTGCAACTCCTACTGGTATAACTATAACTGTAGATAAAATAACTCCCATGGCTATGAAAATTCCAGCTAAAGTTAGTTTTTTTGTTTTTAACATTACATATCATCCCCTCAAAATCAATATTTTTAAATTACTTGCCCTCCCTTATATGCACAAAAATAAAAGGCATACCAACTAAGTGGTATACCTATAATTATATAAATCTACTTCCTACGTTGGCATTATCCAAATCAGGTACGGTCGAAGTTTACACTCCCTCTCAGCCTGTACACAAGCTCCCGAGTATTAAGTTAACTAAATATTATCATAATGAATTACTATAGTCAATTAAGGATATACTTTCTATTTTAGAAAAATAATATGCTATAATTATTTTAAACCCTTGAGTCAGTATTTAAAGATATATACATAAAATTTTCAAGGAGGATGATCTATGGAAAATAAACAAGCCACTCTATCTATTATTTTAGTAGTAATATTAGGTTGTATTATCATGGCCTTAGTGGAAATTTTAATTGTACCTAATTATTTTACAAAGTCTTTAATAAAAATATGTATCTTTTTACTATTGCCCTTAATTGTATGTATAAAAGAGAGAGCTATTTCCTTTAAAGCACTTTTTAAAGGAAGTAAAAAAAGTATATTTTTTGCACTTATATTTGGTATAGTTGTATATGTCTTTATACTAGGAGCTTATTTTATTCTAGGTCCATTTTTTGATTTTTCTATGGTTACTACTAATTTAGAGAATAATTTAGGAGTAACTAAAGAAAACTTTTTATTTGTAGCACTATATATTACATCAGTTAATTCCCTTTTGGAAGAGTTTTTCTTCCGTGGTTTTTCCTTCTTATCTTTAAAACAGGTAAGTTCAAGAAAAGCTGCTTATATTTTTAGTGCTTTAGCCTTTGCAATTTATCATGTGGCTATTATGAATAATTGGTTTACTCCCCCACTGTTCATTTTGCTTATAGTTTCACTATTTATAGCTGGACTTCTTTTTAATTACCTTAATGAAAGGTTTAATAATATTTATGTCTCATGGATAGTTCATATGTCCGCTAATTTAGCTATTAATACTGTGGGATTTATTCTCTTTGGCATCATAAAAATAAGCTGAAATGCATTAGCATTCCAGCTTATTTTATTATACGTTTATTTCTACTTCTTCACCTAATTCATTTTTATGAGCTTCTAATATTGGGTTTATATATTCCTCTATAAAATCAACTACCTGCCCACTAGATCTTCCAGTGAACTTACTTGGATCTATTATAGATAGAATCTCTTCTTTTGATAATCCAAAGGATTCATCAGCTAATATTCTTTCTATTAAATCATTCTTTTCTCCAAACTCTTTTACTTGTCTTGCAGCAGCTAAAGAATGTACTCTTATTTTTTCATGAAGTTCTTGTCTATCCCCTCCACGCTTAACAGCTTCCATCATAATATTTTCTGTAGCCATAAATGGTAACTNNTATATACAGGTTAAGCACTCCATCAAGAGCTAAGAAAGCTTCTGCAACGGATATACGTTTATTAGCAGAATCATCTAGTGTTCTTTCAAACCATTGAGTTGCAGCAGTAATTGCCGGGTTAAGAGAGTTTACAATTATATATCTTGAAAGTGCACTAATTCTTTCACTTCTCATAGGATTTCTCTTATATGCCATAGCTGAAGATCCTATCTGATGCTTTTCAAAAGGTTCTTCCATTTCCTTCATGTTTTGAAGAAGTCTCATATCATTACTAAATTTGTATGCACTTTGTGCTACTTCAGATAATGTATTTAATATTATAGAATCTAATTTTCTAGAGTAAGTTTGGCCAGTAACAGGATATGCTTTTTCAAAGCCCATTTTTTTACATACAATTTTATCTAGCTCTTTAACTTTTTCTTCATCATTGTTAAATAAAGACATAAAGCTAGCTTGAGTTCCTGTTGTTCCCTTAACTCCTCTAAATTTCATTTTATCAATTGCAAAATCAAGGTTTTCTAAATCCATTAATAGCTCTTGCATCCAAAGAGTAGCTCTCTTTCCTACAGTTGTAAGCTGAGCCGGTTGAAGATGTGTAAATCCAAGAGTTGGAACGTCTTTATATTTTAAAGCAAACTTGCTTAGTTGATCTAACACATTTATTACTTTTTTTCTAATTAATATAAGAGCATCTCTCATAATAAGTAGGTCCGTATTGTCGCCTACATAACAGCTAGTAGCTCCTAGATGTATTATTCCTTTAGCTGATGGAGCTACAATCCCATAAGCATATACATGACTCATTACATCATGTCTAACTTCTTTTTCTCTAGCAGCAGCTAATTCATAGTCAATGTTTTCAATATTGTCTCTAAGCTCTTTTATTTGTTCATCAGTAATATTTAATCCTAATTCTTGCTCTCCCTCGGCTAATGCAACCCAAAGCTTTCTCCAAGTTTTAAATTTCATCTCCTCAGAAAAAATATAGCTCATTTCCTTAGATGCATATCTAGAATTTAATGGTGAATTATATGTATCTCTCATAGTAACCTCCGTACAAAAATGTTTTTTTATCTAATATCATTCACTATTATAACATATTATATAAATATAAGTCCAATTAAAATTCGTGTTACTTATAATAATAGGTTATTCTTATTGTTCTATTTTATCCAAATATATCATATATATTAAACATAAAAATATATTAATGGATTAAAACATATCATAATATAATAAAAATGGGGGGAAGTTTTTATGTGCAAAATTAGTTTATTAGACAAAATATCATTTGTACTTGTTATTATAGGCGCAATTAATTGGGGAATATTTGGACTCTTCAATTTTGATCTTGTTCATTTCATCTTTAGTTTTTCAGATATGCTAGTTAGAGCAATATATATATTAGTAGGACTAGCAGGCATAAATATGATTAGATTTTTATATTGTCTCAATAAAAAATAGTAGCTTTAATATTAAGAAATAGTTCTATATGTAAATATTTATATATGGAACTATTTCTATTTTTATGTAGGAAACTATTAAACTATGAAAAAATATAAATAGTTAAATAGTTGTACTGTTCATGGGGATTTCAGAGGATATGTCATTAGAATATTAGAATAAAATAGCATCATTTATGTTTGTTACTTAAGAATAATGGTATAATATTTTACGGAAATATATACTTATTGGAGGGATAACATGAAAATTGCTTTTATTGGTGATACTCATCATAATGAAAGAGCTTTAAAAGTAGCTTCAAAATATATAAATGATTTAAAATCTGATATAGTTATTCATCTAGGAGATTGCATAGAAGACGTAAAACTCTTAGAAAAAACTTTCAAAGGTGAAATATATGCAGTGGCTGGAAACTGTGATTTTTCTAAAACATATCCTAAAGAAGATACTCTTACTATTAATGGAGTAAAAATTTTCTTTACCCATGGAGATTTATATAAGGTGAAAAGTACCATGAATAGTATAGCTATAAAAGCAGAGAGCATTGGTGCTGATGTGGTACTCTTTGGTCATACCCATATACCTCTTAAAGAAGAATATAGAAATATTATATTTATGAATCCTGGCAGTATCCCTAAACCTTCTCCCTGGGCTAAGGGGAAATATATAGGCTTCATAGAAATTGATGATGAGGGAGTTATAGTTGCAGCTGAATTAAAGGCTGTAGAAGTATAAAATAAAAGCCATCTTTTCGAAGATGGTTTTTATTTTTATACGTGATTTATCTCATTATAAAGATTATCGTACATTTCATTTAACATTTTAATTTGTGAAGTACTCACTTTTATAACTTTATCTTTGAATTTCATTCCTTTTTCACCCATAAAATCTAAACAAAACACTAATGTATATAATTTGAGTATTTTTCTTTCAATTTCCAATGAATTCATTTCATTCATTTTTCTAAAAGAACTTCTACACTATCTACTTTTCTATAATCAAATATATTATTTTCTTTTATTCTTAACCTAGACCTATTAAGATGTTCTAGTATAACCTCTTTCCATGTTTTTTTATAACTTTTATCATTATAGGAAGTTAGATCCCCATATCCAGAATTTTTAGGTAAAGTTGATACTTTATTTTGTGTGTTTACTATATTTCTTGCAATATCTCTTTTTTCTTCATCTGACAAATTTAAATATATATTTCCTAAATCGTCTCCATGTATGTAACTCAAAACTAGATATGAAAATTCATTATACTTTCCATTATCAATGATTGAAGGAATCGGAAGGTTTAGAGGTTGCAATCTATTAAGTCAATATATAGTATCTTTATAAGCATGTTTATCATTGTTTATTCTTAGTACAAAGGTTTCTTCACCAAAACATATTTTATATACATAATTGCCATATCCTATTTCAAAAAATTTAATTCTACTTGGATATTCATTAAAACTCTTAAGACAAATTTCATTTACAATTGACTCATTCATTATATTAATTTCTCCTGTTCTAATTATTAGATATATTTTTATATTAAATAATATAAATTAAGGTTGCTCATAATAAGAATAATACTTAAAACTGATGTTTTTACCGAAGTTCTATCCAATATCTTTGAGTTATTTCATCTCCATTTATAACTTCATTTTCTAAAATTCCACCATTATTCATAATGGTTTTAGCTGAACCTGTATTATTTTTATCACAAGTAATTAAGGCTTTACTTATACCTAATTCTTTTACTATAGGTAGTGCTAGAGTTAACATTTGAGAAGCATAACCTTTTCTCCGATGAGAAGGTCTTATTCCATATCCAATATGTCCTCCATATTGTAATAAGTAGTCATTTAGCTCATGCCTAATATCTATAGCTCCATAAATTATTTTGTCTTCATCCATTAAAAAATATATTGAAGAAGGTACTAATCCTTTCTCATAGATACTTTCTGACTCATATTCTTTCCACTTATTTACTAACTCTTTGAAACTCATGCTATCTCGTTTAGCTGCATTTGGAACAATCTTTTCTTCAGTAGCTTCCCATTCAGTAATATAGTCTACATATTCTTTCTCCATAGATAATGTGGGTTTAACTAATTTAAACAACTATCTCACTCCTTGTCATATTATATATTTATTAAAGCTTTAATCTATATTTTAATGCCCTTCTCTTTTAAATAATTAAATATACGTTCTTTATCTTTTAATCCTTTGAATAATATTGCCTCATAAATGTAATATCCACTGGTAAATGGAGTTCTTCCTTCTTCAGTTATAATGGAGTTTTTTACATTTAAGATTAAGCTCCTGTTTTCTTCATTTAAATTTTTAATTACTTTAGAGACATAGTTTTTATTAAATTCAAAACTTTCTTTATCTACAATCCACAAATCCATTTTCCAAGTTTTATCGGTGATCTTACTTTCATATTGGATTCCCCAATAAAATCCCTTTGGAAGTCCTTTCTTAGGGTAATTAACAAAGTCTTGAAATTTCATTAGTTTAATGTTCTTTATCTTTGCAAGTTCACTCCCCATTTTAAAGAAATTATCTAAAGAAAATTCTTCTCCATTCATTACCATGTTCATATCAATATCTTCCCAGGCCATTAAATTAAATCTATAACTACCAGTATAATTAACTTGTCCATATTTCTTTAGAATAGAGTCAATACCTTCTTTATAAATTATATCTTCAGCTTCTTTATGTAATTCTATAGCACGATTTAAATAATTCATTATTTCACCTCACTATTAAAATAGTTATCTATATTGTTCATAATAAAATCTGCAAAATTAACTAGATCTTTTTCGTTAAAATCAGCTTCTTCTCCTTTTTCATAGCAGTTTAAAGCTTTTTCCACAGTCTTTATATACTCCTTCGGAAGATTAGAGCATGCCCATTGTCCACCCTCTTTTTTTGAACAAATAACGTCTTCTTTAAGATAATATAAAACTCTACAAAGATTAAGAATAGTATACATAGGCAACTTTATAATTTCTTCTCTAGAATTTGCTATGTCAAAATAAATTGATTTTAAATAGTCTTTTCTTGGTACAGGTGAAAATATATCTTCTATGGAGCTACCATATATACAAATCCCTCTAGCTCTTGTTATTGTAATATGAGCAGCTAAATCTGGATCTTCTCCATCTTCACATAAATAGCTATGATTAGCTTCATAAGTTGCTTTATATGCATTAGAATAGTGAAGTATATATGGAGTTGGATGCTTAAAGTTCTTAACATCCTTTTCTAAAAGCACACTCATTTCCAAACCTTTTCCTGGTCCATCTTTAGATAGTTCTAATAAAATATCTACAAGCTTTCTTTTATCATTGGCGTTTAGGTTTTCTTTTACTATTACTAAAAAATCTATATCACTTATATCAGGGTTAAAACAATCCATAGCTAAAGAACCATGAATATAGATTCCTATCAGGTTATCCTTTAATATGGTTTTATAGCTTTCTACTATACTATCTAATATGATTTTTATATTTTGCATTTTTTATAAATCCTTTCCTATAAGCTATAATTTTCATTACAAATATCTATGATAAATTTGATGAAGCTTTTAACTGAATGTTCTCTTTCAACTGTTGAATTGTAAAGGGATGAATGAGAATTTCTCTCTCTAAGTCTTAAACATTCTTTTATAATTAAACTGTACTCCTTAGGTATAATAGTTATTACATATTCTAAAGCTTTGTCTTTAGAGGTTATAGCTTTATTTTCTAAGGTATATAGTATCCTGCATAGGGTTGCAATTGCAAATTCAATCCATTCATCATGGAGAAATATATGATTTTCACTTAATTTATCTTTCCAATAATTATTTAAATTGTAGTTCATATTCTCTATAATACTACACCAATCCACTTCTATAGATAAACTGTTAACATCAGGGCAATTTATAGGTATGCCAAAATACTTTAATGTCCACCAAGTAATATAATTAATATCGTAATAGCCATAGTAATGAAGAATATTATCACAAAAGTATATATAAGGACTTATTTCTGAATTAAGCTTACCTACTTTATCCTTAGTTATATACATGCCTTCCATCCTATTACCATATTCAAAAGTTTTACTTATTTTCCTATGGACTTTTTCTACGGTACCAATATCTTCATTTTCAAATTCCTCATTTAATATTGTTATAAAATCTATATCGCTTGTTTTCTCATTAAAACACCCTAGTGCTACTGAATTATAAATATATATACCAAATATCTTATTAGGAAAGTTTTCTCTTAGGGATTTATCATATTCATTTAACATAGGAATTAAAATCTCTGGAATGGGCGTGTTTTTTACCTTCTTCTCATAGCAATAAAAGTGAAACGCTCTATTAGGAAAATATAATTTACCTACTCTTTTATATCCATGATTCTCGTATAATTTAAGTGCTTTTCTATTTTCGCTATAAGCATCTAATCTGATAGATGTATATTTATTTTCATCAGCAAACTCTTCAATGAATTTTAATATTTTCTTTGCAATTCCCCTACCTTGATATTCAGGAAGTACAGCTAATCTATGAATAACTAATACTTTTTCACCTTGAGTAATCCAATTTATGTTATTGTACTCTGAGGATTGCTCTTCATCTATGGCGAAATATGCTATAGATAGTCCGTTGTCTTTTAACAAATAGCAATTACCACTAATAATATCAGTTTCTATAATATCTAAACTGGGATAAAATTCATTCCATTGATAGATGTTATGGCTTTCCATATGAGTTTTACACTTAGAAATTATATCAAAAATACTTAACAGATCTTGTTTTTGACATTTAACAATATTCATAACCTATTTCCTTTTAATCATATTTTTTATTGAATGTATTTTAAAATAGTAGTTATATTATACCATTTATATAAATATAATTCATAAATTTATAACTATAATATTGAAGTTAGTGTATAATATTCATATATTTTCAAATTTATTATATTGATAGAGGATGTGATTTCATGAAAAAGCCTTTAGGTATATTATTTCACTTAGGAGATACTGTACTAGAGTATTATTATTATAATCCTATAGAAGGAACTAAAAAGATATTAGAAAACTCAATTAATCCATATAATGCAACAGCAGAAGAAATTCAAGAGTTAGTAGTAAAGTTAACCGAAGAAACCTTTGGAAAAAGAGATATGGTAGATATAGAAGTTAGTCTTCAAAGCTTTCAACGACTTTTATATGAAAACTTTAATATTGAATTTAAGGTTAATATGTTAGAAATTGAGAAGATTTTTTGCCTGTATGCCTTCAAGAGCAAGCCTAGCGAAGGTGTACAAGCATTATTTAATATCTTAGATGAAAAGAAAATTAAGTATGCTGCATTAAGTAATTCTTCTTTTACTTCTGAAACTTTAAGATATGAATTAAAGGAAAGTGGTCTTAATACTAATTTTCAATTTATAATGTCTAGCTGTGAGTACTGTTTGCGTAAACCCAATAAACTGTTATTTGACTTAGCGGCTAAAAAACTTGGAGTTGATCCTTCAGATATATGGTTTATTGGAGATAGTTATAAATATGACATGATAGGAGCAAAATCAGCTGGTATGTTACCTATCTTCTATAATAGAAAGAATAGTACGGTGACAAAGGGAATGGAGCTTCTAGAAGTTAGCTCTATGTATGAAATAGAAAAGTTAATTAAGGAATTTAAGTAAACAAATATTAAAATAAGAGGTAACCCGGAGGTTACCTCTTTTACATCTGCTCAGCTGCAGCCTGTGCTTTTTCCATCATATCTTTTACCTTCATTAGACGGCTTAAAGCACCTCTTTCATTTTCATCCAACTTCATTTTAATATACTTAATTGTTTCTTGAAGCTGAGGAATTGTCATATATTCTAGAGCGTTTACCCTTCTTCTTGTCTTCTCAATCTCATCGGCCATAAGCTGACAAGACTTTTCTACTTCTGCAAGTTCTAGAAGCTTAGGAAGAATTAAATAAAGCTGTTCTATAGAATTATCAAGTTCTGAGGAAGTACTATAAAATCCATAAGGATATATACTACCTGAATCACCTTCTAGCTTACGTACGAAGTTCATAACAGGTACATTTACACTCATTATGTTTTTTTCTGCTAGCTCTAAAGATATGCTTTCCTTAGGATAAGAAATGGCTTCTTCCAAGAACTCAGGTGATATAGCTGCTGATGCCATGAGGAAATCCTTAAAGGCACCTTGAAGCTTATCTTCAACTTCACCACGTAACTTATTGTTATATTTTATTAAATCTATGAACCTTCTCATTAATTCATCTTGTTTATCTTTAAGAAGTTTATGCCCTCTAGTTGCTGTAGCTAGTCTTTTCTTTAATTTGGATAGCTCCATTCTAGTAGGATTGACATTTAATCTTGCCATATGCTATGCCTCATCTCCCTTAGGCATATACTTTTCAAGGTATTCATCTCTAATTCTCTTAAGCTCTGTAGTAGGAAGTATGGTTAGAAGCTTCCATCCAAGAGATAAAGTTTCTTCTATGCTTCTATTTGTATTAAATCCTTGAGAAACATATTCATTTTCAAAAGCCTCAGCAAACTTAGCATATTTTTTATCTGCATCTGAAAGAGCAGATTCACCTAGAATTGCTGATAATTCTTTTGCTTGCTTACCTTGTGCATATGCTGAAAATAATTGGTTCATAGTATCTGCATGGTCTTCTCTAGTTTTACCCTTACCTATTCCTTTATCTTTAAGTCTTGATAGTGAAGGTAATACATCTATTGGAGGCATTATACCCTTTTGATATAACTCTCTAGATAAAATAATTTGTCCTTCTGTTATATATCCAGTTAAGTCTGGAATTGGGTGAGTCTTATCATCCTCTGGCATTGTAAGAATCGGAATTTGAGTGATAGATCCTTCTATACCTTTTAATCTTCCAGCTCTTTCATAAAGTGTAGATAGATCAGTATAAAGATATCCTGGGTATCCACGTCTACCTGGAACTTCCTTTCTAGCAGCTGATACTTCTCTTAAAGCTTCTGCGTAGTTTNNTTATATCAGTCAATATAACAAGTACGTGCATTCCTTTTTCATAAGCTAAATATTCAGCTGTAGTAAGAGCCATTCTAGGTGTAGCTATTCTCTCGATAGCCGGGTCTGAAGCTAAGTTCATGAATAGTACTGATTTATCTATAGCACCAGTCTTTTTAAACTCATCTACGAAGAATTGGGCTTCTTCAAAAGTTATACCTATAGCTCCAAATACAACGGCAAACTTAGAATCTGAGTTAAGAACTTGAGCTTGACGTGCTATTTGAGCAGCTAATTGTGCATGTGGAAGTCCTGAACCTGAAAATACAGGTAGTTTTTGACCTCTAACTAATGTATTAAGCCCATCTATAGCAGAAATTCCAGTTTGAATAAATTCAGATGGATAATCTCTTGATACTGGGTTAATTGGCTCACCGTTTATATCTACTCTTTTTTCAGCTATTATACTAGGACCATCATCGTTTGGATTTCCCATACCATCAAATATTCTTCCTAACATATCCTCAGATACTCCAAGTTCTAGAGGTCTTCCTAGAAATTTAGCTTTAGTACCTTTTAAGTTTATACCAGATGAACCTTCGAAAAGTTGAACCATTGCTTTAGAACCATTAACTTCTAGAACTTTACCTCTTCTCTTTTCTCCAGTTTGTAGTTCTATTTCAACTAACTCATCATATTTAACGCCTTCAACACCTTCAACAACCATCAAAGGTCCTACAACTTCTGTAACCGTTCTATATTCTTTAAGCATCTAGAACCCCTCCTTCGCTAATTAATCTATTAATTTCTACTACTAATTCCTCAGCGATGTTATTGATAGTGTCAATATTATTTTCTTCAATATATTTACTTCTTGCAATTTTATCTCTAATAGGTAAATTTAATATATTGTTTAGATAAACTCCAGCTTCTAAAGCACGTTCAGCTTCTTTTCTAAATAATAGAATTAATTTTAGCATTTTATGTTGTTTTCCAAGTGAAGCATAAGTGTCTATTTCATGGAAAGCATTTTGTTGTAAATAATCTTCTCTAAGAGACTTTGCAACTTCTAATTTTAATCTATCCTTTTCAGATAATGCATCTATACCTACTAATCTAACAATTTCATCAAGGCTAGCTTCTTCTTGTAGTAGTGTCATAGCTTCAATCCTTAGTTGAGACCAATCTGATGCTACTTCATTATCCATCCACTCACCTATACTATCTAAGTATAATGAGTATGAACTTAACCAGTTTATTGAAGGGAAGTGACGTTTATAAGCTAATTGAGCATCTAGTCCCCAGAAAACCTTAACTATTCTTAAAGTAGATTGAGTAACTGGTTCAGATAAGTCTCCACCTGGAGGAGATACGGCTCCAATGGCAGTAACTGCTCCTTGTCTACCATCTTTTCCTAAACATACAACCTTACCAGCTCTTTCATAGTAATCTGCAAGTCTTGATCCTAAGTAAGCTGGATATCCTTCATCACCAGGCATCTCTTCAAGTCTACCGGACATTTCTCTAAGAGCCTCAGCCCATCTTGAAGTAGAGTCTGCCATTATAGAAACTGAGTATCCCATATCTCTAAAGTATTCTGCTATAGTTATACCAGTATAGATACAAGCTTCACGGGCTGCAACTGGCATATTTGAAGTATTAGCAATAAGTACTGTTCTCTTCATTAAGCTTTCACCAGTTTTAGGATCTTTAAGTTCTGGGAATTCATTAAGAACGTCTGTCATTTCATTACCACGTTCACCACACCCAACATAAACAACAATTTCTGTATCTCCCCATTTAGCTATCTGGTGTTGAACTACTGTTTTACCAGCTCCGAAAGGTCCTGGTACCGCAGCAGCTCCACCTTTAGCTACTGGGAAAAATGTATCTACAACTCTTTGTCCTGTTACCATTGGTTCTATAGGCTTTAACTTACTAGCATAAGGTCTTCCTTTTCTAGCTGGCCATTTTTGCAGTAGGGTTAACTCTTTATCACCCTTTTCAGTTTCAACAATACATACAGTTTCAACTATAGTAAAGTTACCTGATTTTATTTCTTTAATCTTTCCTTTTACTCCATAAGGAACCATTATTTTGTGAAGAACTACGGCAGTTTCTTGTACTGTTCCAATAATATCTCCAGCTTCTACCTCATCTCCTACCTTTGCTGTGGCATTAAATTCCCAAACTTTTGTTCTGTTTAGTGATTTTACTGCAACACCTTTTTTAAGGAAATGAGAATTTGCGGCTTCCTGCAAAGCATTAAGTGGTCTTTGAATACCATCAAACATAGCTTCAATTAATCCTGGTCCAAGTTCTATACTTAATGGTTCTCCTGTTGTAATTACTGGGTCTCCAGGTCCTATACCAGAAGTTTCCTCATAAACCTGAATGGAAGCTTTATCGCCTCTCATTTCAATGATTTCACCAATAAGTCCCTTTTCACCAACTTTTACAACGTCAAATATATTAGCATTATCCATGTCCTTAGCAACTACTAATGGACCTGAAACTTTAACAATAGTACCATTCTTCAAGTTTTTTACCTACCTTTCTATAAGATATTTACTCCAACAGCTTTTTCTACATAATCGCTGATTTTTTGTTTACCAATATTTAGCGTACCTTGATTGCTTGGTATAAGTATAATTGCAGGTATAAGCTTTTTATTATACCTTTCAATAGTTTCTTCTAAATGCTGAGCTAATTGCTCAGTTAAAAATATTACAGCATAATTTTCAAAAGCCATTTTATCTACAATTTTTCTTGCTTCTTCAGCTTCAACTGCTGGATAAACATCAATTCCTAAGGCCTTAAATGCTAGTATTGAATCTTTATCTCCAACTACACCTATCTTATACATATAGTTCACGCAACCTTTCTCTGATAACTTCAGTAGCAACCTTATTAATCTTTCCTACCATAATAATTCTAATTATTTTTATTTCAGTTTCTTTAGCAATTATATATGCAATGATAGGCTCTGGTCCGAAGTTAACTCTTTTAGCTTCCCTTGCATGATCCATAATGTAATTATCATAGAGTACATCTAGGGATGAAATGCTACCTGTAGCCATATATTCTTCTAAGATGGTATGTAGTACCTTTGAGTAAGGGGTTCTAGATATTTTACTAGTAAAGATTTCTAGGGATTCATTTATTCCTTCTATAAAAAAGTTATGATTTATAGTTCCACCAGGTATTAATACACCTTCAAGGAATCTACCATCTTTATTTTGCTTTTTAACTCTAAGCATAGTCTTTATATTAGTAATATCTATGGACTCATTTACATATCTAGTTATATACTGAACATTTATATTCCTTGCTTTTTCTATCATACCTTCAAACATGTATTTATCTAAAAGAGTGTCTATTACTTGAGGATCAGAATTAACCTCAAACTCTTTTTCTACCTTAGTGATAACTTCTTCAATATGTTTATCTAAGGATTTTAATTCATCAGATAATATACAGTTTTTTAGAACTTCTAAAGGAATTGTTCCTATTGGTATTAAAATATTAGATAAATCCTTGCCCAAGGCTTTTGCCTTTAATAAAACTTTAATATTATGATAATCATATCTTAAACTCATAATATCTATAATTTCTTTTACAGGAGATATTTTATATAAAGTGCTGTAAAGATTCACTAGCTCTTCCTTAAGGATTTTTTCATAATCGTAAACTGAATCTATATTATTAATAAGTTCACCATAAGTAGTTTCTTGTAATATCTTTAAAACTTCCTGTGGACCATCACTATCTAATAATCTTTCAATTTTATTTTTATCAAGGAGTTTTTTTTCCATTACCCTTAATCGAGCTACAGCATGGGTAAAATCCATTCTGTCCATTTAAATACCTCCTTACTATTCTGTAAACAATATTTTCCCAACTTCATACTCTAATTCATATTTAAGTGAGTTCACAAGTTCATCAAAGGAATTATTTATCTCAATTCCATTTTTACTAAGGATAAACCCACCATCAATTTCATGAGTTTTAACATTAAATTTTAAATTTCCTAATTTGCCCTTAGATATTAAGGACTTATTTACCTCGGCTAAGAACTTTTCAGGAAGCTTTTCTCTATCCACTGGGTTTATAATTATTTCTTCATCTCCATCGATGTTTAAAGCCATAATAGAGTTCTTTATAAATTTAGTGAATTCTTCTGCATTCATAGCTTTTAATTTGTCCTTAGCTGTTTCAAATACTTTCTCAATAACTTGTTGCTTTGCTAATAATTTCTTATTTCTTATTTCTAAATCAGTTTTTGAGATAATTCTTTCTTTAATAGTTTTACTTTCCATCTCAGCTTTTTCTAAAATAGAAGAAGCTTTTTTATTGGCCTCTTCTGTTTTCTTTTTAATTATTTCATCAGCTTTAACGGTAGCTTCATTTAAAATTTCAATTTTCTTTACTTCTGCATCCTTTATAATTTTAGAAGTAAGATTATCCAAATTAGACATATTATTCACTTCCTTAATTAAAAGTTACCACTCATTACTAGTAGAAGAGACATTACAAATCCTAAAAGTGCATAAGTTTCAACCATAACAGTTAATATAATACCCTTTGTGTTGTGCTCTGGTCTCTTAGCTAAAATTTGAACTGCTGAAGCTGCTGTTTTCGCTTGAGATATAGCTGATTTCCATCCTGCTATAGCTATTGGAAGACAAGCTGCAAATAGGTAAAAACCTTGACCAAAAGACATGTCTGGTGATAATTGTAAAGATACTAAAAGTGCTATAACGAATCCATATAATCCTTGAGTACCTGGAAGTAATTCAAGAATTAAGGCTTTNNTGGTTCTTCTGCTAAAAGTCCTGTAGCTGCTTCACCAACTATACCAACACCCTTTGCTGACCCTATTCCAGGTAATGCTGCTGCAAGAGCAACTCCTATAGCCGCTATAACTATTCCACCATTTTCCATTAAAAAATCCATCATAATATTATATTCCTCCTAATTTCTCTATTTTGATATTTTAAAATATTTAGAATTATATTTTAAAGGCTCAAAGGATGTGCCTCCACCTTCATAAAATTTTCCGAAATATTCAAGGTATTGTAGTCTACATGTATGAACATAGGCACCTAATGCGTTGATAAATAAGTTAAATACATGGCCCACTACAAATATCGCTACTCCAAATATAACTGTAGCCCATGAAGTTGATACCATATCTACCATAATATTAAATGCATAAGCTATAAATCCTGTTGCAAGCCCTAGAGCTGCAAGTCTAGTATAAGAAACTAAGTCGCCTACATAGGATGTAATTCCATATAGAGAGTAGAACCCTTGACCTAACTTACCACCTATAGAACTTTCTTGGCGTCCATTGGTTAATACAATTCCTATCATTCCAACAATAGTAGCATATTTTCCTATAGTACTTACTACAGATGGAACTCCTAGGGAAGCTAAGTCTACGAAACCACTTAATGCCCAAATAATTGCACCAGTTAGGGTAATATACCATAATCCTACATCAGCAAAGGCTCCAAAGTAATCTTTATCTCTTATTTGCATATATGCTTTGATTCCCAGACCTACATAAATTTGAATTAGTCCCATTATTACAGAGACAATCATTAGTAATCCTACGTTACTATCTGGTTTCATCCATAAAGGAGCTATCTTTATAAAATCTCCAAAATAACTACCATACATGATGCCCCAGAATATAGTAGAAAGACTTAATAAGAAAAACATCTTTATAGATTTTCTCGTATCCTCATCTAAATTAAAAGTAGTAAGTGCAATTAAAGTACCTACAAACATCACAAAACCGTATCCAGCATCTGATAGCATCATTCCAAAGAAGAATATGTAAAAAGGTGCTAACAGTGGTGTTGGATCAATCTCCTTATACTTAGGTACACTGTACATAGATGTAATATTTTCAAAGGATTCAAAGACTTTATTATTTTTTAATTTAACGGGTACATCGTCACCTTCAGCGGATTCTGATTCTAAATAATAATCATCACCTAAAATATTTTTCAATGTATTTTGAAAGTCATTATGCAATTCAGAAGGATAATATCCTTCTATAGCCACAATGTTTTTACTCTTCAGGAAATTGTCGGTAGATTTTAATCTTAATAACAAAGAACTGTAGTATTCATAAACTACTTTAAATTCTTCAAGTTTATTAACATATTCCTTCATACTTTCTTGAATAAAATTATTTTCTGTATTTATTGATTCAATGGTTTTTTTGTACTCTTTTATAACTTCTTTAGGTACCCCATCACATTGAATATCAATCTTACTAAAGCTTAAAGACTTCAACAATTGTTCTACATCAGCTAACTCATCATTGTGAACTGTCACCATTATGTAGCTGTTTCTACCTATGTTGCTAATAACTTCAAAGTAGTAGTTTTTAGTTGTTTCCTCTAACTTAAGCCTTAAAGAATCTACATTCCCTTGTGGAATTTCACCTAGTATAACTTTAGATTTTTTTAGTATATTTATGCTTTCTACTGAAGTGTCTAAAGCTTCCCATGGTTTTAGCTCTTCTATATTGGCTTTCAACTTAGTTATATAATTATGATTCATGTTTATTTTATTATCTTTTTGTTTTAGGTCACTATATACCTCACGCCAATGAGAGGTACTTGTAATCTGCTCTAACACATCATAGCTATAGCTCTTTTTTCCTTCCTTTAGGTCTTTTAGTAGCTTAGGCTTTTCACTAAATGTGTTCAAAAGTTCAATAATAAATTTTACTTTTGATAAATCACCTTCTACTTCAGAAATTTCACTGCTTGCACTATCACTTTTTAATTGATTCAATTCACTACTTTCATTTTCATTTAAATTTAGGAATTGTACATTTTGGAAGGATTGCAGTTTCTCAAGCAAAGATTTTTTTTGATTTTCAAAGGCTAAGAGCATAAATTTATTCATTTTAACTATTGCCATTGAACTTCACTATCCTCTCAATTACTAAATTAATAGCTAAATCAATCTTTTCCTTAGAAGTATTAATTATATTTTTTACTTCTTCATCCCCTTTAGCTAAGGTTGGTTGTGATTCCTCATTTCCTTTATTAAGAGCATCTTCTTTCATTTTCTTCGCTTTTTCTGTAGCATCTTCAATGATAGCATGGTACTCTTCATTGCCTTTAGCTTGAGCATCACTAATTATTTGTTTGCTATTTTCTACTGCTTTATCTAATATATCCTTTGCAGTAGACTCGGCCTGTTGAATTTTACTAATTGCTTCTAGCGCCAAAATATCACCACCTTTTAAGTATTAATTATATATATAACCACTTGTATTAAGTTTGCTTTCTGTACTTATGTAAACATAATAACTAAGTGGTATTGGATAACTCATAACATGGATTGGCTCAACTCTTTAAAAGATATATTAAAATCTATTATATCAGTTTTCTTAAAAAGTACAATATATCAATACAAAAAATTAATATATTGTACTTTTTAAAATAACAAAGATTTTACTTGACATTTTATTGAACTTTTAATTCATTTTCCTGTATAAATATTCTTTCCTTAATGTCTTTTTTTATAAAGGCAATATAATTTAAGGCTTTCTTTATTTCTCCATATTCAATAAAACTTTTTATATTATGATTAAATTTAAACACACTTATATTATTTATATTATTTATAGAATTTTTATTCATAATAAACTCTTTTATATTTCTTTCTTCAGTTTTACTCATTTCTATTCTTAGAAAGTCAGGTATCCATTTTGTGTTATTATATGAGAAATACTCATATCTTATTATGTCTAATAATAATTCTTTCTCACCAGCTTTAAAATAGTCATTAAATTCAACAAATAGAGAGTAATAATCGACAGATGCTATACTGCGTTTAAAGTATCCCTTGCTATCATAGAATTTAGATAATTCATAGTAGAATTCAAATATATCTTTAAATTTATTACTTTTTTTAAAGAAATTTAATATAGTATAAAACTTACCACTATTTAAATATTTATCGACCATATGCTCAATTTTCTTTAGTATAATTAATTCGTCATAACTTATATTTTTTGTTTTTAAAATTTCATAAGGTGGATAAGGTGAATAAACCATCCCCCATTTTTCACTTTCTTCCCTCATTTGAGAACCTCTTAAAAGCTTTAAAAATCCTAATTGTAATTCTTCTGGACTAATCTCATATACTTCATTAAAGGATTTTTTGAAGGAGTTAAAGTCTTCACCAGGTAACCCTGCAATTAAATCTAGATGTTGCTTAATATTCTTTAGTTTATTTAGCTCTAATACTTTTTCTTTAATAGTCGAAAATTCTATAGTTCTATTTATATTTCTTAATATTTCATTATTGGTGGTTTGAACGCCTACCTCAAGTTGAAACATGCCACTAGGTGCTTTTCTTAGTATATCTATAGATTCACTACTAAATAGATCTGCGGATACTTCAAAGTGGAAACATGTATTCTCTCCATTTTCAACTAGATAACTCCATATAGCATTTGCAAAAGCTTTATTACAATTAAAGGTTCTATCAACAAATTTAACTAACTTAACTTTTTTATCTATGAAATATTGTAGTTCTTTTAACACTCTATCTAAATTTAAGAACCTAACTCCATGGGTAGTTGAAGATAAACAGTACTTACAATTAAAAGGACATCCTCTTGAAGCTTCATAATATACAATTTTATTTTTTAAGTCGTCTTCAGCCTCATAAGGAAATACTATATTGTTCATATCCATCAATGGTCTTTTACCTCCATATATAATGCCTTTCTTGCTTTTATAGTATAACCCCTTAATATTTTCACAATTATTAGTATCTCCATTAACTTCAATATTTATTTTAGAATTAATTAATTCTCTATAGGTTTCTTCACCTTCTCCTTCAATTAAATATTCACCTACATTTTCTGTTAAAAATTCAATTGGATTATAAGAAGTTTCTGGACCTCCATATATAATTTCAATATTATTATCAATAAGTTTTATTAAAGTTGATACCTTTTTAACAAACTCAATATTCCAAATATAACATGAAAATCCTATTATATTTGGTTTTTCGTATAGTATTTCTTCAACTATTCTTTCTTCTCTATCATTTATAGAAAACTCCATAGTATGACAATTATAATTTAAATCCTTCGTATATGATTTTAAATATCTTACGGCTAAATTGCTGTGTATATACTTTGAATTTACTGCAACTAAAACTACTTTCATTTTTTATTAACATCCTTTCTTTCTGCCCACAATCCTAAAGGTACCATTGGTAGATACTGCTTCTACAATATCAAAATAATTCTTTAGTCCGTATATAATCTTTGATGAAGTATTATCAGTGAATATGTTAAGTAAGTTTACTTGAAAATTCTTCATACTTTTATCCGGCAATGATACTGTTATATTTTTTTGTAATGTCTTTAATGGCTCTTTTTCCACATCCCAAATATAAACATATCCATTATTTTTCATTAATCTATATATATTATCAAAAAGCTTTAGCTTTTGTCTATGGGTTTTAATTTTATTTAAGGTAAAAAATACTATACAACTATCATAATATCCTTCATTATCACAGGATTTAGAAGGTGCATTTTCCAAATAATTAACATCTATAAAATTATCATAATATTTATTAGCCTTATATATTATACCCTGGTTTCCATAAGTAATATCCAATACGTTACCTCTAAAAACCTCTTTTTCTAAACTTACAAATAAGCTCTCCATTTCACACCTCCATATTTTTATATTATTGATACTATTCTTTTAAATTTTGTAAATTCCTTTATTTTTACTATTACATAAGAAAAAAATAAGGTTAAGTTCAAAATTACAGTTTTAGAACATAAAAAGAACTACCAATATATATTTGTGGTAGTTCTTACATTATACATAGTTCTAATCTTCACTTTTAGATTCTATAGTCTTTAAGGTATTATAAAAATCAATGAGTAATCCTGCTGTTGTTGTGCAAGCTCTAAGTAATATAACATCAGCAATTTCATTAAACCTATTTTCTTTGATTCTTATACTTTCAAAGGACTTAGCGGTTTTAACAGCAAACTTTGTGTTTTCAATAACATATCTTTCAGGACTTCCATAAGTGATTATAGGATTTTTTAAAGGAATTTTATATCCATTAAGAACTTTGTCTATTATGAAACTTTCCAGTGGTTTATGTTTTTTCAAGTTTTTCATAGCATGAGCTGGTACTGTGGAGTCTTGTACTAAATGACAAGCAGCACCTAATAAAAATAGAGCTTTATTCATATCAGAATTTGCACCGTAAAATACAGATGCCTTATAATACTTTACACATTCTACTTTAGCATTTGAAAATCCATATAGACCAATTCCCTTCTCATGATGATAGAAATGATTAGTACTTTTTAAATCTGCATCAGCCCATTTTACACCTTTATTCAAATCTAACAAATATTTAACAAAAAAATGATATTCTTCAGTATAGCCCTCCTGCTTTAATAAACGAAGAGCTTCTTTATTTATAAATTTATGGACTATACATTCAGTCTTTTTTATTCTCTTTTTTATAGGATTTGCAACTTTTATAAAGGCTGTCATAGTTCTATTATAAGTTCTTTCTATTCTCTTCATGTAATACACCTACGATTCTTTAAGAATAATAAAATAATTATTTAGATATATATTATTATACTCCAATTTAACCATATTATTTTATTATCTATTAAATTTAACGTAGTATTTATATGGAAATTATATATATAGGAGCCTATTTTCTAATAGCTAAGGTAAATATAAATCCATGGTTCCCATCTAATATATATAGCTCATCCTTAAAAATTTTCATATTAGATACAGTGCAATTATCCTTTAAAGTTATTAATTTATCTGGAACACCATTTACAGTGCTGCACATTATATTATTTTTATTACTATCATAAAAATATAGTTGCAAGGTGTTTTGTCCATTAATTTTCCCTGTATCATCTATTGCTATCCATTTTAAACTATTCAAATCATTATGTTGATAAGTAGGTGCTGGTGGTGACATAGGATGTTTTTTTAACAATGGAGAATTTTTTATATTAGATTCACCTTGAAATCTTGGTGAATCTAAAGGATCTCCTCCAGAAAAATCTGGGAACCCGTACCAATAACCTTTTTTTAGCTCATAGATATAATCACTGTCATTTTCTACTGGTCTTAATCCTCTATTTTCATAGCCTCCTATGGTAGCAAAGATTCTACCATCAAGCGTTATATCTAGTCCCTCTATATTTCTTATTCCCCATGCATAGGTTTCAATAGCTTTGGTGTTACTATTATAAATTAGCAGAGATGAATTGCCTATGGATTCACCCTTTATAACCTCGTTATCTTCATTAGAAGCTCCCTGGGGTACAAAGGCTCCTTTTTCATTTTTATTTAGCACTATATTAAAAGGTGATATATCATAACCAGTTGGATTTTTATCTATCCAATGGTTATCATCTCCAACTACAGCTGAATTAGTTGCAGCTCCAATTGAAATAAATAAATAGTCCTTATATCCTCTTATTAAAACCTTACTATAATCTCCTTTATTAGGTAGGTTTGATAAGCATTGTTCTAACTTCCCATTGTTTATATTGAAGCTGAGTATTTCATTATTAGTAAGGAAGTATAGTTTATCTCTATTACATTCAAGGGTAGTAATATTATAGCTTTTGTCTTCAATTAAAGTATAGGGCTCTCCAGTTGATGGAATAGCAATTATTTTATTTTCAAAGGCAACATATAATCCTTTATCATTACTAGTAAAATCTATGGCATTCTTTAATCCCTTATATCTAATTTTCATCTCAACTTCTGAGTCTTTAACCCCTATGTTATATATATTATTTTTATCTTTTACTATTAATAAAGAACTAATAGCTAATATTATAAGCAGAATCCATCCAATTATTTTTTTCATAGTTCCTCCATTTAAATATTATTTACACTAATATATATTTAAAT
>NZ_DHYX01000038.1:48892-54663 GCF_002414285.1 Clostridium sp. UBA5119
TATACTTCTCATCTTTGACTTGTTATTTATTTTCAGATGCCTAATTGGAGGTAATAAAGATGAGTAAAGATACTTTTTATAGAGATACATTTGTGTTGACTCTTTCTAATTTAGCCATGGGCGTATTGAGATTTATGTTTTCTATTATACTATCAAGACAGTTAGGACCAGAGGGAGTTGGACTTTATGGTTTGATAATGCCTATATATGATTTATTTTGTTGTTTAGTATGTGGAGGAATAATTGCTGCAATTTCAAGAGAAACTTCTGCTTATCTTGGTACTAGGAGATTTGAAGATTTACATAAAACTGTTAATGCTTCCCTAGTTTTTATAGTACTTTGGTCAATTTTTATAGCAGGTATTATGTTTATACTTAGTCCAATAATCTGTAATTATATTATTAAAGACCCTAGAGCAATACGTTCCTTATGGATAGCTTCTCCTGCTATTGTTTTTATTGCTATATCCTGCGTATATAAAGGTTATTTCTATGGAGTAAGTCAGGTAATAACCCCTTCAGTTATAGATATATTAGAAAAAGCTGTTAGAATGGTGATATTAGTAGGAGTAATCTACTATTTATCTCTTAAAACCATCGAAAATACAGTAGCGGCAACCTATCTTTCATTTACTATTGGTGAAATAATAAGTTTCGTATTTCTATATATTTTCTATAAAAGAAGTATTAAAAAGATTCCCTATACCAATAGTGTAAGACCAGATAACAGCTTTCAATTGTTATTTAACATACTAATTATTGCTGTTCCCCTAGCTATAAATGGTTTTTTAACTACAGCACTTCAAAGTGTATCTACACTTTTAGTACCCATAAGGTTAGTTGCTGCTGGGTTTGATCACATAGGTGCCCTTGAGATAATAGGTAAATTTAATGGTATGGCTCTTGCTATTGTGTACTTCCCATTAGTTATAGTTGTATCTTTGTCTACAGTAATAATTCCGGATATATCTAAAAAAATAAGTCAAAAGGATTTTTCTAATATAAACTCTAGAGTAAATGAAGTAATTAAAATTTGTTTTATGTTAGGGGTTTCTACAGTAATTATTTGCTATGTATGTCCTAATTTATTAGGTGAAGTATTCTTTGATAGAAATGACTTAGGTAGCTTTATAAAGATAGCTTCCCTTGCAGCTCCATTTATGTATTGTCACTACTGTACCTATAGTATTTTAAATGGTATAGGGAAACAAAAGGTTATCCTTTTAAGTTCCATTGCTACAGCTTTGATTGAGTTAGTTCTAATATTTATACTTATAGGTATTCCTAGCATAAATATCTATGGATATGGAATTTCCTTGATTGTAACATCTATTATAGGATTTTTAATAAATCTTTATTATATTGGACAAGTGATAGAGCTATCTTTTCCAATTTGGGAAATATTAATCCTAGTGTTACTAACAGTTTTAGTATATTTAGTAACAACCATCATAAGTTCTATAATTCTTAATACCTTTATCATTCCTAAAATCATAACTATCATTGTAGTTGCTTTTTCCTTATTCTTTGTATCAAGTTTTTTAATACGAAAAAGTTCATAAAATAGAACCTAGAACTTAATTTTTAAATACTAAGTTCTAGGTTCTATTTTAAAATAATTTAATAATATTTATTTTAACTTTTTATATATTCTTTTAGGTATAAGTTTTGTAATTTTATTTGGCAGTGAATTTAAATCGGACTTTTTAACACCACCTATGGTTACTAACACTAATCCGTAGGCTCCAGCAGATAATGCTATACTTATTAATGATACAAATAAGTTTAATATATAACCACCGAAAATTAATCCTAGAACTCCATTAAATATCTTATATGAGAAAAATGTCACTATCCCCATAGCTAATCCAGCTATCAAAGGTTTTATATAACAAGGAATCAAGTGTATCCTTCCATCAATAGAGTCATTTATTTGCCATTGGAATAATATAAGCATTACTAAATAACAGGCTGCATTACCCCAAATAGCTCCAAGGATTCCAAAGGAAGGCATTGCTATTAATATATAATTTACAACAACTTTAGTTAATATTCCAACTACAGAAAATATAGTTACTACGTTTACCTTACCCATTCCCTGCAGAATAGAAGTTTGGACTAATGTGATAGCATATAGGATTAAAACCCAAGCTCCCCATATTAATAAAGGGGATACCTCCTTATCATATCCTAGGATTCTTAAAATAGGCATAGATAGAATTCCTAATCCCACAGCGCAAGGTATAGCTATCATAAAAGTAACTCTATAGGAAGATTTAATATTAAACCTAAGACCTTTTTTATTATCTAAGGCATGAATTCTAGATATGGCAGGAACAAGAGCAATAGCTAAAGCTCCAATAATAGCCATAGGAATTGACATAAGCGTGTTGTAAAGACCTAAATATCCCCATTGAATATCAACAGTTTTTTGACTTAATCCTGTAGATAAGAGTCTAGACTTTACGATTTTTAAGTCTACTATAGTTCCCGAATTCTGCAGTGCAGAAGCTATAGTTATTGGAAATGCATACTTTAATATAGATTTAATAATAGTTTTATTACTTAATCTATTTACCCCAGCTTTATTCTTTTTGGGGGCGTGATTAGATCCATACATTTTATAGGCTAATATAAAGTATAAAGATGCTCCAATAGCTCCAACCACTGTACCTATAGTTCCTCCAGCAGCTCCATAGGATACACCTTTTCCCATGAGTAGATAAGCAAATAATAAACTAAATATTATATTTAGAATTTGTTCTCCTACTTGGGATACTGCAGTGGTGGTCATGTTTCCGATACCTTGAAAATAACCTTTGTATGCACCCATTATTGAAGTAAATAATAATGCTGGTGCAAGCCATCTAGTAGCTAATATTGATTCAGGACTATTAAAAGCTATACTTAAGGGTTTTGCCCATATAAACATGAATACGGATAGGATTAACCCTAAGATTATAAGTAAAGTTCTAGATGCTCTAAAGGTTTTTATTGCATCTTTGTAGTTTCCCTTTGCTTCAAGTTCCGATACTAACTTTGCAATGGCTACAGGTATACCCGCATTAGCTATAATGTATATATAAGAAAAAATTGTATATGTAGAATAGTATACTGACCAACCCGTTGATCCTAAAATCTGCCTAAGTAAAGGTGTATAAACTACCGATAACACCTTTACTGACATCATAGATATGGTGAGTACCATAAAGCCTTTAGCTACAGAGTGCTGAGCCCCCTCAGTTCTGTCATTCATATTACCCCTCCATTAAAACTTAAACACATCATTCTTTATCTTCTTTAATACTGGTGGTAAAGATTCTGCTATAGTTTTATTTTTCATATATTCAAGCTCCTCTGAGTTTGATTTAAATATTACTTTATATGCATATAGGAATTGAAAATCTAAACCATATCTATTTACAAAGAAGCTATTAAGCTTTTTATCTCCATATTTAGAATCTCCAACTATAGGATTTCCTAGCTCTGATAAGTGAGCTCTTAATTGATGACTTCTTCCAGTAAGTAAGTTAATTTCTATTAGGGAAAAAGTACCACAACTTTGAATAGTTTTAACTTCCATAGCAATTTCTTTACTGTTTGGAACTTCAGTCCTATATACCTTAGAAATATTTGCATCTTCATTTTTTAAGATATATCCTGTATAAGTTCCGTCCTTTATTCTTCCTTGTACTAGAGCCATATAGTATTTTTCAATACTTCTTTCCCTTATAGCCTCATTAAGAGCCTTTAGATATTTGAAATTTTTTCCAAATATAACGACACCAGAGGTATTTCTATCTAATCTATTGCATGGAGCAGGAGTAAAAGTTACTTCTTTTTCAGGTTCATAATCACCCTTGTCATAGAGATAGGATAAGGCATAGTCTGTTAAAGTTGGTTCCCCATTCTTTGTATCACTATGAACTAATAAATTAGGCCACTTTTCTACCATAAGTATATTTTCATCTTCATAGGTAATTTTAAGATTATTTTCTATTCTTTCAAATTTCTTTTTTTCACCACTAGTTTTTATATATCTTATTTCTATGGTGTCTCCCTCTTCTAAAACATATTGTTCTTTTATTTTTTTACCATTTACTCTAATGTCACCTTTTCTAAATGCCTTATATATAGCACTTAAAGGTACATCCTTCAGTAACTTTCTAAGGAATTTATCGCATCTTTGACCAGCTTCATTTGAACCTATTTGTATATTATTCATATTGTCCTCCAATATTTCTTTCTTATAGTTTGTTAAGATAGTTTACAGCCATATTACAATGAACTGCTACTCCTATTTGTAGACATTCCTCATCTATATCAAATTTACTACTATGAAGAGGATATATTATTCCTTTTTCAAGGTTTCCACATCCTAATTGATAAAACATAGCTGGAACCTTAAGGGAGAAGTATGCAAAACTTTCTACCCCCATAGTAGGTTCTCGTAATATTTTAACCTTATCTTTTCCTAATAGAGCTACACTATTATCATAAAATATATTATACATAGTATCGTCATTATATAAACATGGATAACTCTCATCAATAGTAATTTCACAGGTGCCTCTTAAACTTTCTACCTGCATGGTTACCAATTCTTTTAATCTTTTTTTCATGTATTCCCTATCCTCTAGGTTCATAGTTCTAATTATACCCGTTATAGTAACCTTATCTGGTATAATATTGGCTGCTGTACCTCCATTTATAGTTCCTATAGTTATTACCCCTGGTGATACTGGACTAGTCTCTCTACTTACCAATAATTGTAAAGTATTTACAACCTGAGCTGCAATTACTATAGGGTCTATCCCTTTATGAGGACTTGCACCATGAGAACTTTTACCACAAATAGTAATGGTAAAAGGATTAGAAGCAGCATAAGCTACCCCTTGCTTAAGTCCAATAGTTCCCACCTCAAGACTTTCATCTACATGACATCCAATTATTGCATCCACATGAGGAGCGTCTAATGCTCCTTCTTCTATCATAATCTTAGCTCCACCAGTAGTTTCTTCAGCAGGTTCAAAAATAAACTTTACGTTTCCTATTAACTCTTTTCTATGGTTATTTAAAAGTTTAGCTGCTCCAAGTACCATTGTCATATGAGCATCATGGCCACAGGCATGCATTTTTCCATAAATCTTAGAAGCATAGCAGTGACTATTTTTTTCATGGAGAGGTAGTGCATCCATATCACATCTTATAGCTATAGTTTTTCCATTACTACTATCTGCTTCTCCATATATAGTAGCTACAACACCTGTACCTGCGCAAGAATAAAATTCTATATTTTCATCCTTTAAGAAATTTTTTATTTTATCAGAAGTTTTATATAAATCAAAATCTAACTCTGGATTTTCATGGAATTCTCTTCTTATATAAATTAATTCTTCACTTATTTGTTTAGCTTCCTGGATAAAGTTCATCTGAAACCTCCTTACTAATAATTATATATTATATACAAATATACAAAAAAATAATAGACTTGAAGTCTATTTAAGAGAAGTCTTAACTATATTGTACTTCAAACCATTATATAACAGAAAAGCTTTCCTTTCAATATCATAGTCAAATATGTTTCAGTTAAGCAAAGTTTATGAATGATTCTTCACAATATATGTAAATAAGCAGAGTTTTTAGCTTCTTTGAAACTTAATAACAAAATTCTAAGTATTCATTTAGTTGATACTTAGAATTCGTTGTCCAGGGACGTATCAGCTATTAACTCTCGCTTTGAAAAAGACGGGAGTATTAGAGCTGGTAGT
>NZ_DHYX01000038.1:54700-57661 GCF_002414285.1 Clostridium sp. UBA5119
CACTCTTACCAATAATATCATCTATTTTAATAGCTCCAATACTTCTGCTATCTAAACTATTTTCTCTATTATCTCCCATGACAAATATAGAATCACTAGGTATTTTAATAGTCATATCAGGATATGTTTTTACACTATCATCTAAATAAGGTTCTTCAAGTAGTTCACCGTTTATATATACATCACTATTCTTAATCTCAATTGTTTCATTAGGCAATCCTATTACTCTCTTAATAATATTTCTGTTCTCCATTTTTATAACTACAATATCACCTCTGTCATAATCATCAGTAAATTGTTTGTATTTTTCTAATATAACCTTATCATGGTATTCATTTAATGTTGGATACATTGATATGCCTTCTACTGTTATTACATCAATGACAAAGACTCTTATCATAATTACTAAAACAAATACAAGCAATATCTTTAGGTAATCTTTATAATCTTTTTTCATATAATATATCACTCCTTTATAGTTTAATAAATTATATCATAAAACTATTGTTGAATTATAAATTAAAATTCTCCTCAACAATAAAAAAAATAAGGATTACCAAATGGTAGTCCTTAATTTTTTTATATTTAATCATTATTTTGTTTTAATTTATTTACGATAACTCTATCAATAACAAATATAATAACAAATATTATAATCGTGACTATATATAATAGTAATTTTTTAACCTTTAAAATGAATAGAATCATTTAATTTTATGTTACTCTTCGAAGACCTCCATAAGCCCATTGGTTACAAGAACATCAAAGTCAAATTTTCTCTCTAAATCAGAAAATTTAATAGAGATATTACTTTCTTCTAAGGAGGTTATAGTTCCTGTTCCATAGAATTTATGGGTTACAGTTGTTCCAACCTTAAATTTAACTCTTTCTAGTATCTCTTCTTCTAACTGGCACTCACATAGAAATTGAGATTTATTTTTCTTTTCACCTCTTATAAATTGAGGGAAAAGAAATATTAAGTTGTTAATAGCTCTAGTAACTCCTACATAAAATAGTCTTCTCTCTTCCTCTATATCATTATTTTTATAGGGAATAGCTCCATCTACTGTGTTAATCATAAATACCGTATCAAATTCCATTCCTTTAACACCGTGAATAGTACTAAGAATTACACCTTCATTTTTATCCTTATTTCTAGAACTAGCTTTCTTTGTTGCCTCTTCTACAGTATTTACATGTTCTAAGAAGTCTTTAATAGTTTTAAACCCCTTCACGCTTTCTTTAAACTCATTTAACACATTTTCTAAATCTTCTATGGAAAATTTATATTTCTGTGCATATTCCACCAGATGTTTATGATACATTAAGTCTCCTATAATAAATTCTACGGCAGAAGGTAGTGAAATTCTATTTAAGCTAGAAATATCCCTTTCGAGTTTATCTAATATTTTTAATTGAAACATTGGGGTACTATCTAAGTTTTTTAATTTAGTAAAGGTACTGCCTAAACCATTGTTCTTTTTAACTTCTTCTATACTATTTTTACTTATATACCTATAGGGTTTATTTATTATTCTAGTAAAGCTATCCATGTTTAGAGGATATATGCTTAACTTTAGGTAAGCTAATATATCTTGGCATATAAAGTGAGAGAAAAAATTATATTGTCTATCTAGTAAGGTAAAGGGAATTTTCTTTTTAATAAAACTATCGATTATACTTCTACTTTCTATATTAGTTCTATAAAGCACTGCAAAGTTATTAAAGTTATTGTCTTCACTTTCCTTTAGTTTGAGAATATAATCACTTATATATGTACCTTGAGTTGTTTCATCACGAACACCTTGAGCTTTTATTAATCCATCATCAGTTTTATTGGCTCTGATATCCTTTGAGGTTCTAATCTTATTATTTTTTATAGACTTCATAGATAATCTTACTATATTCTGCTTTGATCTATAATTTGTAGATAGATATAAGGTTTTACCTTGTTTAAATATATCTTTAAAGTTTACTATATAGGATGGGTTAGCTCCTCTAAAACTATAGATGCATTGGTCATCATCCCCTACTACAAATAAGTTATTATCCTTATTTAAAAGCTTTAATATGTCCACTTGCACATCATCACTATCTTGAAATTCATCAACTAATATATGTTTAAATTGATTTTGATATGAATTTAATATGGCACTATTCTTAATAAATAAATCTCTACATATTAACTGTAGATCTCCAAAGTCAAGGAGGGATTTTTCTTTTTTATAGGATTCGTAGAAATTTACACAGTTTTTTAAAAGCTCTTTATCGATTTGATTATTTCCATCTCTATTATATTCTCCCTTGCATTTATAGATAGATATGGCATTTACATATTCCTTAACTCTATCTTCACTAACATCCTCCACATAGGCAGTTAAAAAGTTTTTTACTACTCTATAACTTTCAAAGGGTTCTATTATATTAATTTCTCCATAATAAGACTTTAGTATTTTATAGCAAAGTCCATGAAAGGTTCCAAAGAAAGGACTTACCTTATTTTTATCTATGGCTAGGAACCTATTTCTCATATTAGTTGCTGCTGCCTTGGTGAAGGTTATTATAACTATATTTTTAGGTGATATGTTTTTATGATTTATTAGCTCATAAACTCTATTTACAATAACTACAGTTTTTCCACTTCCAGGACCTGCACTGACTATTATATTTTCATTTGTACAGTTAATGGCTGTTAACTGTTCTTTACTTAAAGTGTTATTTTTGTTTTTTATCATAATATAAATCTTTCCTTTTACATGCTTTCAATTTAATAATATTACCATATTATTTGTCCATATACTATAGAAATGAAAGTTTTCTTATGGTACGATATATAGGATGTAAATGTTAACCTATGGAGATTTTATAAAATTTTATCCGATGATTACCAGTTCTAATACTCTCATCTTCTTCAAAGTGGGAGTAAAGAGCTGCTACGTTCCTGGATAACGATTTCTAAGC
>NZ_DHYX01000039.1:0-52817 GCF_002414285.1 Clostridium sp. UBA5119
TTTTTATTATAAATATATAAATCTAAAAATTATTTAAGGATTTCTCCTATTAAATCATACTCTAGTGCATCTTTTATTCTTACCTTAACAAAATCACCTATACTTAATTTATTAGATTTTACATAAACTTCTCCGTCAATTTCTGGAGCCATTTCATAACTTCTTCCACAATATGTTCCTTTTTCTTTACTTTCAATCAATACATCATAGGTTCTACCTATTTTATTTTTATTTATTTCTGTTGATATACTTTGTTGAGCCATCATTATAGAGTGAAGTCTTTCTTCTTTAATATTTTCTTCTATTTGACCTTCCATTTCTGCAGCCAAAGTACCTTCCTCTTGAGAGTAAGTAAATACTCCTAGCTTATCAAATTTAGTTTCTCTGACGAAATTTAACAATTCTAAGAAGTTCTCTTCTGTTTCTCCTGGAAATCCTACTATAAGAGTAGTTCTTATAGTTATATTAGGAACTGCATCTCTAAGCTTTTTAATATTTTCAGTGATTATTTTCTTTCTTCCTTTTCTTCTCATTGCCTTTAAAACATCATCACTGATATGTTGTATAGGAATATCTATATACTTACATATCTTATCATTGATAGCTATTTCATTTATAACTTCATCAGTTAGCTCTTCTGCATAACAATAAAGAAGTCTTATCCATTTTATACTTTTAATTTTACCTAGCTCTCTTAAAAGAATATGTAAAGTTTTTTCTCCATATATATCTACCCCATAATTAGTAGTATCTTGAGCTACTATAATTAACTCCTTATATCCATTTAAAGCTAACTCTTTTGCTTCTTTAAGGATATCTTCTATATCCCTACTTCTGTATCTTCCTCTTATTTTAGGAATTGCACAGTAGGCACAAATATTGTTACACCCTTCAGATATTCTTATATAAGCAGTAGTTCCTCCTGTTGTAACCTGTCTCTTACCAATGTTTATATTGGTATCACTATAAGTTGTAATACAGCTCTTTTCTCCAGTTTCCATAGATTTTTCAATACATTCATGCAATTTATCATAATCATTTACACCTAAAATTATATCTAATTCTGGCATAAGTTCTAAAAGCTCACTACCATATCTCTGAGTTAAGCACCCAGTAGCTATGAGTACCTTGCATTTATCTTTCTTATATTTTGTCATTTCTAATATGGTATCAATAGATTCTTGCTTTGAAGTTTCTATAAATCCACAGGTGTTAACTAGCAATATGTCTGCCTGCCTTTCATCTGTCACCGCTTCATACCTACTCTTCAAACTACTTATTATAATTTCTGCATCTATTCTATTCTTGTCACAACCTAAATTTATTACTCCAAATTTTAATTTTTCCACTTTTATCCTCCTAAGTTATCTCTATATTATTTATAATCTCTTCTTTTGTGTTGTAATGAAAGTTTCATTAAGAAATTATTGCCTCATGGTATCATCTCTTCCAAAAACCTGCCTTGGCTTACTTCCATTACGACCAGAGATAATCCCTTCAGCTTCCATTTCATCTATAATTCTAGCCGCTCTATTATACCCTATTTTTAGCCTTCTCTGCAACAAAGATGTTGAAGCTTGCCCTTCTTCTAATACAATTTTAATAGCTTCATCTATTAACTCATCACAATCTTCTCCACCCTTAGATTTAGAAACACTATTTTCTATTTCATCCATGATTTCTTTTTTATACTCTAATTCCTTTAATCCATTACGAATAAATTCTACTACAGTCTCTACTTCTTCCTCAGACACAAAGGCTCCTTGAATCCTAAGTGGCTTAGATTCACCTACAGGATAATATAGCATATCCCCTTTACCTAAAAGCTTCTCTGCTCCTGAAGAGTCTAGTATAGTTCTTGAGTCTATTTGACTTGACACAGCAAAGGATATCCTAGATGGTATATTAGCTTTAATTACCCCTGTAATTACATCTACAGATGGTCTTTGTGTTGCTATTACTAAATGCATTCCTGCAGCCCTAGCCATTTGTGCAAGTCTACCTATATATTCTTCAACATCATTTGGACATACCATCATTAAGTCTGCTAACTCATCGATTATGATTACAATCCATGGAAGCTTTTCTTCTATTATTCCCTTTTCTGCAAAGTCGTTATATCCTTCAATATTTCTTACGTTATTATCTGCAAAGAGTTTATATCTTCTAGTCATTTCATTAACTGCCCAATTTAATGCTCCTGCAGCTTTTTTAGGTTCTGTAACTACTGGAATTAATAGGTGTGGTATTCCATTGTATATATTAAGTTCTACTACTTTAGGATCTATTAGAAGTAATTTAACCTCTTGAGGTGTATATTTATATAATAAGCTTATTAAAAGAGTATTAATACATACACTTTTTCCTGACCCTGTAGCTCCTGCAATCAAAAGGTGAGGCATCTTAGATAAATCTCCGACTACACAATTTCCTGCAATATCCTTTCCAAGGGCAAAGGCTAAATTTTTCTTAGCAAGTGTAAATTCTTCACTTTCTATTACCTCTCTCAAAAATACTGCTGATAAATCTTTATTCGGTACTTCTATACCCACTGCTGCCTTTCCTGGTATTGGAGCCTCTATCCTAACTCCTGAGGCTGCTAAGTTTAGAGCTATATCATCTGCTAGATTAACTATCTTACTAACCTTAACTCCTACATGTGGTTGTAATTCAAATCTGGTTACAGATGGACCTTTTGTAACCTGTATTACCTTAGCTTCAACTCCAAAACTTTCTAGAGTTTCTTGAAGTTTATTAGCACTGTTAAGGAGGTCTTTTTTATCGCTATTTTTACCTATACTACTTAAATTTTTATGAAGGAGTTCTGGTGCAGGATGTTCATAAGCATATATTTTGTTTCCATCACCAAAGGAAATGTCAATATCTATATCCTCTATATTATTTCTATTTTCCTTTGACTTATTAGGTTGTTCTATACTTGTTTCTGTTTTTCCTTCAAATCTATTCTCTTCTTCATCCATCTTCATAAAATCTATAATTTTAATCTTCGACTCTTCACTACTTCCATTGTCTCTAGTATTCCCATCTGCTGATACATATTCCATAGCTTCATCAATTGCAATATTAGTTTTCTTCAAATCCCTTGACTTTTTTTTGCTTTCTACTTTCTCAAAGGTAAATAACTCTTTTATGGTAATATTATTAATTAAAACTAAAGATATTATATATAAAGCAAATAAAACTATATAACTACCTACCTTTCCTAAAAGTGAACTTATAGGGACAGTAATTACTAAAGATATAATACCTCCATGAAGTACAGACTTAGATTTAAATTGTTCTATAATAGCACTTGCCATATTTCCTTTTACATAGTAAGCAGGTAATACTATAAGCTCAACAAAAATCATGGTAGTAACTATAAACATTAAAATTCCAAGGGATTTTTTTGTTACCTTTAAATATTTATCTATTTTTATGTAGCTTACTCCCATGTATATAAGCACAAAAGGTAAAGCATAGGCACCAATTCCAAGGAGTCCTATAAAAATTCTATTAATAAATACTCCCATGGAACCTGCTAAAGATGTTGGGTCTGAAAACATAACTGATAGTAAGGCTAAAAATATTAAAACACCTAGGGTTATCAGTATAATTCCATTAAAATCAAAAAGTTTATCCTTTTTTGCTTTCTTAGCTTTTGAACTATTATTTTTAACAGTGTTCTTTTTACTACTGTTTTTCTTTTTTAAAGGTTCTTTTCCTTTAGTCATAGTATCTCCTCCAAAACTCATCCTAAGATTCATGAAAATAATTTCCATTTATCCATCTCAATATATTGTACATTGAAATCCACCTATATTTCAAATTTTTTTACAAATAAAAAGTTGCCAACATAATTTTGTTGACAACTCAATGCTCAATTGTTAAATTTTATCTATTTATTCACTAATATTTTCTTCTGAACTTATTTCTAGTTGATTTTTTTCACCTTCACTTATTAACTCTTCTAATTTATCTAAGGCTTCTCTAATTCCACCTACTTCATCAATAAGACCACATTCTACGGCTTGATCCCCTATCAATATAGTTCCTATATCATTTAGCAATTCATCTGTTTGACTCATAAGCCTTCTAAAATCATCTGAATCAATTTTTGAAGTTCTAACTACAAACTCAACTATTCGCTCCTGCATCTTTCTAAAATATTCAAAGGTTTGAGGCACACCTATAACAAATCCATTCATTCTTACAGGATGCACTATCATTGTAGCTGAAGGAGTTATAAATGAATAATCTGATGCCGTAGCTAATGGAACTCCTATAGAGTGTCCTCCACCTATGACTATAGATACTGTAGGCTTACTAAGACTAGTTATCATTTCTGCAATGGCTAAGCCTGCTTCTACATCCCCTCCTGCAGTATTCAACACTATGAGTATACCTTTTACATTACTATCTCTCTCAATAGCTATTAACTGGGGAATAATTAACTCATATTTAGTAGACTTAGTTTGATTGCCAGAAATATTATGACCTTCAACCTGACCTATTATAGGTATAACTTGAATCCTGTCATCAGCCTTTGCTACAGACATGACTCCTACTTCTTTTAGGTTTGCAACTTCCTTACTTACCCCTTTAGAGGTATCCTCTTCATTTTGTTCATCATCATTTTCTTCATTTATTATAACTTTACTTTTATTATTTTTTTTGTGTTTAGTATCTTTATCTTCCTTATGTTTTTTATTTTCCGCTTCATTAATCATGGAAAAACACCTCCTAATGTTTCTTATTCTTTGCATTAAGGGGTGTTTATATACTATCCTAATTTAAATTCATTATGAAGTAAATTTATAGCATCTTTAACTTTATTACTTTCTACAAGACAC
Source organism: Clostridium sp. UBA5119 (assembly GCF_002414285.1). Lineage (NCBI taxonomy): Bacteria > Bacillati > Bacillota > Clostridia > Eubacteriales > Clostridiaceae > Clostridium > Clostridium sp. UBA5119. Next base: position 4,854 of record NZ_DHYX01000039.1, read on the forward strand.
CAAATAGTTGTATGTGAATCAGCAGTTTGAAGAATATCTATATTACCTTCTTCTAAAGCCTTTAGAATTCTAGACATAACTCCAGGTATTCCTCTCATCTTTGAACCTATTATAGATATTTTGCTACAACTTTCTGTATACTGATAATCAATTTCATAGTTAGCTGCTATATTTTTAAACTGTTCTAAGTCTACTTCACTTATAGTAAATATTTTATCATTAGTAAATACACTTATCAAATCAATACTTATTTCATTTTCAGCTAAAATATGAAATATATTATTGCAGTGCTCCTTTGAGCCTCCATTAATTCTTATTTGAACTCTATTACTCATATGCGTAATTCCAGTGATAATTCTTTCATTGTCCTCCCCATAAGAAGAAATAGTAGTCCCCTCACAATCACTAAGAGTATTTTTAATTACTAATGGAATATTATATTTTCTAGATATTTCAACAGCTCTAGGATGTATTACTTTAGCTCCTTGATCAGCAAATTGGAATACTTCATCATAGCTTATACTCTCAATTAATGAAGCTTTAGAAACTATTCTTGGATCTGCTGTCATTATACCATCAACATCTGTATATATTTGAACTTCCTTTGCCTTTAGTGCTGCTCCTAAAATTGCCCCTGTAACGTCACTTCCACCTCTTCCTATTGTAGTGATGCTACCCTCTTCACTTATACCTTGGAAACCTGCTACTACAGGTACTTTTCCCTGTTCTAATACCTTTAGTACATTTTTCGGATTAACATCTAAAATAGATGCATTATTAAAATTATTATCAGTCCTTATACCAGCTTCTCCACCCATAAGTGGAACCGCCTCTATGCCTTCTCTTAATAAATCATTACACATTACCACTGTACTTAAAGTTTCACCACAGGACAAAAGTAAGTCTAAAGCCCTTTTATTATTTATCTTAAATTCTTCACTAACTAAAGACAATAATGTATCTGTTGCATAAGGAGAACCTTTTCTCCCCATAGCTGATACTACTACTACAGGTTTATACCCATCCTTTATAGCATTTTTAATCTTTTTTGTAACTAATATTCTATTATTTTCACTAGATACTGATGTACCACCAAATTTCTGAACAACTATATCCATACTTACCTCCATATTATATATGGGATTTTCTTAGTGTTTCCCCATCAACATCGATGATTATAGTTTTAGAGCCTATCTTCTTTACATAATCCCATGAAACTTCCAGCATCTCATTATTTCTAAAAAACATCTTACTAGACTTTCCATCTCCAAGTAATAGTAGCTTTAGCTCACCATTTTCATTTATAACTATATCATTATTGCCCAGGACACTATACTTATCTCCATCATTAATGTTTATTATTTCATATCGTTCCATTTCACTTAAATATCTATATTTTTCTTCCATCACATATCACCTCATATATAATTATATAAATTACTATGATTAATATGTTTTCTATTATATATTTATGAGTAAATTAACGAAACTTAATACAATTATAATATAATTTATGAAATTATACACTAGTATGTTCTTATGTTTTATAATAAAAAAAATAAAAAGGTATTTTACCTTTTTATTTTAACTTCTATTTACTCTTCTGTTTTAGACTCTTCACTATCTTTTAATGCATCTTTTCTTGAAAGATTTACTCTTCCTTGAGAATCGATTTCTGTTACTTTTACGAGTATTTCATCACCTATAGCTACTACATCTTCTACTTTATTTACTCTTTCGTTAGCTAATTTAGATATGTGTACTAAACCTTCTTTACCTGGAAGTACCTCTACAAAAGCACCAAAAGCCATAATCTTAGTAACTTTACCTAAATATATTTCTCCAACTTCTACTTCTTTAGTGATTTCCTTTATAATTCTTAATGCTTCATTAGCACTTTCACTATCAGTAGACATTATAACTATCTTACCATCATCATTAGTATCAATTTTAACCCCTGTATCTGCTATTATTTTCTTAATAGTTTTTCCACCAGGTCCTATTATATCTCTAATTTTGTCTGGTTTTATATTTATAGTGTACATCCTTGGAGCATATTGAGATAGCTCTGCTCTTGGCTCAGCTATACATTCATTTATCTTATCTAAGATATATAATCTAGCTGTTCTAGCATCTTCTATAGCTGTTCTTATACAATACTTAGATAATCCTTTTATTTTTGTATCAACTTGAATTGAAGTTATTCCTTTTTCTGTACCAGCAACTTTAAAGTCCATGTCTCCAAAGAAGTCTTCGATTCCTTGAATATCTGTAATTACAGCCTCTTCACTTAAATCTTCACTAGTTATAAGTCCCATGGCAATTCCTGCTGCTGGTCTCTTTATTGGAACTCCAGCATCAAGTAATGCTAATGTACTTCCGCATACACTGGCTTGAGATGTAGATCCGTTAGAGCTTAAAACTTCTGAAACAAGTCTTATAGCATATGGGAATTCCTCTATAGAAGGAATTAGTGGTTCTAAAGCTCTTTCAGCTAAAGCACCGTGTCCTATTTCTCTTCTTCCTGGTCCTCTAAGTGGTCTTACTTCTCCAACACTGTATGCTGGGAAATTGTAGTGATGCATATATCTCTTGAAGTCTTCTTCTCCAATACCATCTATGATTTGAACATCACCTAAAGCTCCCAATGTAGCTACAGTCATTACTTGAGTTAATCCTCTTGTAAATAATCCTGTACCATGAGTTCTTGGAAGGAGTCCAGTTTCACAAGATATAGATCTAATTTGATTAAATTCTCTTCCATCTGGTCTTCTCTTATCTCTAAGTAACATGTTTCTTACAATTTCCTTTTGAATATTGTAAACAACTTCTCCTATGTCACTTCCGCCCTCTGGATACTTCTCAGAAAATTCTTCATTTATTTTAGCTTTAATTTCACTTACTTTAAGATTTCTTTCATCTTTATCAGTGATATACATAGCTTCTTTTAACATATCAAAAGCAAAGTTTCTTACTTCACTTTGGATTTCTTCATTTGCTTTGTATAGTACTGGCTCAGGTTTAACCTTTCCAAATTTAGCTCTAGCCTCTTCTTGGAATGCTATAATAGATTGACACTGATTAAATCCAAAGTCTATAGCTTCAATCATAGTTTCTTCTGGAATTTCATCTCCACCAGCTTCTATCATCATAACTCTGTCTTTAGTAGCACATACAGTTAATTGCATTGTGCTTAATTCTCTTTCTTTAGATGTAGGGTTAACTACAAACTTTCCATCGATTAATCCAATTGATACTGTAGCTACTGCATCAGTAAATGGTATACTTGATAAAAGTAATGCTATTGAAGCTGCATTCATAGCTAATATTTCTGGAGAATTATCTTGGTCTACAGATAATACCGTACAAACCACTTGAACGTCATTTCTATATCCTTTTGGGAATAGAGGTCTTATAGGTCTATCTATAGCTCTACAATTTAGTATAGCTTTTTCTGATGGCCTTCCCTCTCTCTTTAAAAATCCCCCTGGAATTTTACCTACTGCATATAGTCTTTCTTCATATTCTACACTTAGTGGGAAAAAATCTATTCCTTGTCTTGGCTCTTCAGATGCATTTACATTTACAAGGATTACAGTCTCTCCATAACTAATAAACATAGCACAATCAGATAACTTTCCAATTTTACCAATTTCTATCTTCATTTCTCTTCCTGCTACAGAAGCACTTAACGTATTTGTCATTTAATCTCCTCCTTTCGGTTATTAAAAAAAAATATATATATATATATATACTTATTATTATCTTTTTTTTGCTATTTAATTAAAATAATAGAGCGGCTTTGCCGCTCTTAATTATTTTCTAATTCCTAATTTAGCAATTATAGCACGGTATCTTTCGATATCTTGCTTCTTTAAGTAGCTTAAAAGTCCTTTTCTTTGTCCAACCATCATTAAAAGACCTCTTCTTGAGTGGTGATCTTTTTTGTGAACTTTTAAATGCTCAGTTAATTCCTTAATTCTTTCTGTTAATAATGCTATTTGTACTTCTGGAGAACCTGTATCTCCTTCTGTTCTTGCAAATTGTTGCATTATTTCTTGTTTTCTTGCCTTTTCCATATTGTATGCACCTCCAATAGTTAAATCGCCATATGCCATGTACCCCGTTGGCATTCAGAATACATAGCATAAGGTTCATATGAAATTATATCAAACTAAATTTATTTTGTAAATAGAAAAACTAATTAAAAATTTGTAAAAATTAGTTATTTAGGAATTTTATCTATATATATAGAATAATCCTTACTATTTATATAATTTTTATCCTTGGATAGTTGATTCTTTAGTTCATCAATTGATCCAAATCTTTTTTCTTCTCTTATTTTCTCTATAAAATATAATTTAATTTCTTCTCCATATATATTTTTATCAAAATTTAAAATATTAGTTTCAATACTTAATTTACTACCTTCTAGGGTAGGATTGTATCCAATATTAGTTATGGCTTTATAAAAGCAATTTTTATACTCTACAATAGTTCCATAAACTCCACCCTTAGGTACTACGAATTTTTTATTATAATTTAAGTTTACAGTAGGAAATCCCATAGTTCTACCTATCTGCTTGCCCTTAATTATATTTCCACTTAACATAAATGGTCTACCAAGAAACTTATTAGCTCTTTCTATATTTCCTTCTTGAAGATTATGTCTAATGGCAGAGCTACTTACCACTTCTCCATCTGAAGTTATGGGCTCTACTACAAAAAGTTCATAGTCTAATATTTCACTATATTTTTTAAGAATCTCTACATCACCTAAATTTTTATATCCAAAACGATAATTAAAGCCAACTACTATACCTTTAGCATTATAATGCTTCTTTAAATTATTAATGAATTGTTCTGGTGAAATTGACATGAACTCCTTATTAAATTCCATAAAATTCAATATATTCACTTGAAGTTTTTCAAATAAAATAGCTTTCTCTTCATTGCTCATTATAAGTTTTGGACAAATCTCTTTATTAACAACAGACAAAGGATGATTTTTAAAGGTACACACCATTACCTCTACATCTTGTATCTTTTCAGTTAATTTAATCTTCTCTGCTAATTCCTTAGCACTATTAATTAATTCTCTATGACCACTATGTATACCATCAAAACTTCCCAGAACAATTATACTAGGAGTTTCAATGATTTCATTAAAATTATCTTGTATAATTTTCATAAATATATCCCCTAAAGAAAAAGTTTTATTAATTTAAATCCTACATCACTTTCTGATCCAATTCCTATAAGTTTATTTGAATTGTTGTATACTGCATATTTGCAAAACTTTTCAATTCTATTTAAAAGAGTTCTATCATTTATGGTTACACCATTTAATATTAACCTTTCAAACTTTTCATTAACTACAAGTTTAGGAAACTTACTAAATACTTCATCTAAGGAAATAATATAATTATTTATATTATCCTCTGTTAGATCTTTTAGCTCCACACTTCTATCTATAGTAAAAGGACCAGTAGCTGTTCTCTCTAGCTCCCACATCATAGCTCCACAACCAAGTTCTTCTCCTATATCATAGCATAAACTTCTTATGTAAGTTCCTTTAGAACATCTAACTTTTATGTGGATTATAGGGCTATCTATGGATAATACATCAATACTATGGATAGTAACTGTCCTTGGCTCTCTATAGACTTCTTTTCCTTCTCTAGCTAATTCATAAAGTTTTTTCCCATTTTGTTTAAGAGCAGAATACATAGGTGGAACTTGGTCAATAGTTCCTACAAATTTATTTATAGCCTTAGTAATTTCTTCTTCTGTAGAATCTACCTTACTCTCACGAAGTACTTTTCCTTCTCTATCGTAAGTATCTGTGACAACTCCTAATTTAACCTTTGCTATATATTCTTTCTCACCTTCCATTATAAAGTCTATGGCCTTTGTTGCTCTTCCTATACATACCGGAAGCACACCACAAGCTTCTGGATCTAAGGTACCCCCATGTCCAACTTTCTTCTCTTTAGCTAGCTTTTTTATTTTTCTTACTACGTCAAAGGAACTAATGCCAAGAGGTTTATTTATATTTAAAACTCCAAAGGGTTTATTATTTTCTATCATAAGATATCAACTCTTCTTCTAATATTTTGTATATTTTATCCTTTACTTCAATCATGGAACCTTCACAAAAAAGACCAGAAGCTCTTTTATGACCTCCACCATTAAAATTTTCCGCTACTTTACTAACGTCAACTATTTCTTTAGACCTTAAGCTTACTTTTATTCCACCCTTACTTTCTTTAAATAAAGCTACTACTTCTACTCCACTTATCATAGTTCCAAAGTGAATAACCTCGGAAGAATCCATGGATTCTAAGCCTACTTCATTAAGCATAGTATCATTAATCTCCATAAATACAACTTTATTATTAAGATATAATGTCAAAGTATCAATGACTTTTCCAAAGAACTTAACTTTATTAAATTCTTTATTTTCAAAGACTTGTCTTTGAATTTTATTAAAGTTAACTCCAGTTTTAATAATTTCACCAGCTATCTCATGAGTTCTGCTTGTAGTATTAGAATGCTTAAAGGAACTTGTATCTGTTAAAATGGAAGTATAAATTGATTTACCTATATCCTTTGTAATCTCTACTTTTAACTGATTTAATAGGTCGTAAATTATTTCTCCAACTGCTGAAGAATTTATATCCACATAATTAAAATCACCATACTTTTCATTACTTAGATGGTGATCTATATTTACAAGCTTATATTGCCTATTCTCAACATCTAAATTAGCATTTATTCTCTTGAAATCTCCACAATCTAGTACAATTATTAAATCTGTACCATCCTTTACCTGTTGAAGTAATCCTGTGATTTCCTCACTATAAGGCAAATACTCAAAAGTATCTGGAATTTTCTCCTTAGAAAGTATATATGCTTCTTTATTAAGTGCCCTCAGCCCTTGAAGTAGGGCTGTGGCACTTCCTAGAGAATCACCATCTGGTGATTGATGAAAAGTAATTCCTATACAATTACTTTTCTCTATGATATCTACTATATTCCTAGTTATCATTAGAATCATTCTCCTTTATCTTTCTAAATAAAGATTCTAAATGATTAGCTTTATCTAAAGTTGTATCTAACTCTATGATAACTTCTGGAACATGTCTTAACTTAACATTTTTTCCTATCTCTTTTCTTATAAAACCTGTTGAGCTTTTAAGAATTTTAAGAGCATCTGTCTTTTGATCCTCTGTACCAAATATACTAACAAATACTTTAGCATAGCTTAAGTCTCTTGTTACTTCTACATCTGTTACACTTACCATTGCTGTAAGTCTGGGATCCTTTATTTTATTTTGAATAGTGTTGCTAACATCTTTTTTTATCTCTTCATTGATTCTGCCGCCTCTATAGTTAGCCATGGAGATCACTCCTTCCTATTACAATTGTTTTGGTTTAATTTCTTCCATGATATAGCCTTCTATAATGTCTCCTTCTTTTATATCATTGAATTTCTCAATGCTAAGTCCACATTCGTATCCAGCTGCTGCCTCTTTAACGTCATCTTTAAATCTCTTTAAAGATGCAAGAGTAGATTCTGTAATCACTATACCATCTCTTAGTACTCTAACTTTACAGTTTCTTGTTATCTTTCCATTAAGAACATAACATCCTGCTATAGTCCCAACGTTAGAAATTTTATATACCTGTCTTGCTTCACAACGTCCAGTAATAACTTCTTTGTATTCAGGTTCAAGCATACCAATCATTGCTGATTTAATATCATCCAATGCATCATAGATAATTCTATAAGTTTTAATTTCTACGTTATCTCTTTCTGCAACTGTAATAGCATTATTGTCTGGTCTTACGTTGAAACCAATAATAATAGCATTAGAAGCATAAGCTAGAGATACGTCTGTTTCAGTTATAGCTCCAACTGCTCCGTGGATAACTCTAACTTTCACGTTATCTGTAGAAAGCTTTTCTATGGATTGCTTAACAGCTTCTGCTGAACCTTGAACGTCAGCCTTAACTATTACACTTAATTCTTTAACCTTGCCTTCTTGGATTTGGTTATATAGATTTTCCATAGACACTCTATTAGAGGTTTGGAAATGTTCTTGTCTAATCTTTTCTTTTCTTGACTCTGCCATTATTCTAGCTGTCTTTTCATCTCTAACAACAGTAAATCTATCTCCTGCTGCTGGAACTTCTGAAAGTCCTAATATTTCTACTGGCATAGAAGGTCCAGCTGCTTTTGTAGTTTTACCTTTATCATCAATCATTGCTCTGATTCTACCATAAGTAGTTCCAACTATTATAGAATCTCCTGATTTTAAAGTTCCATTTTGAACTAGTATACTAGCTACAGGTCCTCTACCTTTATCTAATTTAGCTTCTATAACTGTTCCCTTAGCTCTTCTGTTAGCATCAGCTTTTAATTCTAACATTTCAGCATTTATTGTAATCATTTCAAGAAGATTATCTAAGCCTTCCTTAGTGTGAGCAGATACTGGTACACATATAGTATCTCCACCCCAATCTTCAGATACTAATCCATATTCTGTTAACTCTTGCTTAACCCTATCTGGATTTGCACTTTCTTTATCCATTTTGTTTATAGCTATAATCATAGGTACTTCTGCAGCTTTACAGTGATTTATAGCTTCAACAGTTTGTGGCATAATTCCATCATCTGCTGCTACTACTAATATAACTATATCTGTAACTTGAGCTCCTCTAGCTCTCATAGAAGTAAAAGCTTCGTGACCTGGAGTATCAAGGAAGGTAATTCTCTCACCATTTACATCTACAGTATAAGCACCTATGTGTTGAGTAATTCCACCAGCTTCTGTTGCTGTAACTTTAGATTTCTTTATTGCATCTAGTAATGATGTCTTACCGTGGTCAACGTGACCCATTACTGTAACTATTGGTGGTCTTTTAGTTTCTTTTGCTTCTGATGCTTCGTCTTCTATCTCATCAATCTCATCCTCTTGTTCTTTAGCAATGTCACCAACATTTTGCTCTTTTAATACTGCAATAGATCCAAAGCTGTCTACAAGCTTTTCGGCTGTGTTAAAGTCAATCTCTTGGTTTACACTTGCCATAACTCCTTGGAATATTAAAGCTCTTATAACTTCTACCACTGGTTTTTTTAGCTTATCAGCTAAGTCTTTTACAACGATAGTTTCTTCCATTTCGATTACTTCATCTGGAGTTTCATCAGCTTTTTCTTCGTTTCTCTTATTTCCGCCTTTTCTCATTTTGCTATTTTTTCTTTGCTGCTTACTTATATCTTCATTGATTTTTGATTCATATTCCTCAATGATTTCTTTCTTTTCAGCTGCTTCTTTTTTCTGTTCTTCATATAGCTCTTTTATAAGATCAGCATCCTCTTCATCGATGACACTCATGTGATTCTTAGCTTCAACACCGAACTCTTCCATTAATACACTTATAAGTTCCTTGTTTGTAACTTCTAATTCTTTAGCTAACTCATATATTCTTATTTTCGACAAAACTTTCACCCCCGAATTTACATTCCGTAATTCTCTTTCCATAACTTTATTAAATTTTCACAAATTTTTTCATCTCTTACTGCTAACACATTGATTTCTTCTCTACCTATGGCCATACCCAATTCATTTTTAGGTATATTCCCTATTACAGGCACTCTTCTGTCATCACAGTATTTTTCAAATTTTTTCTTAGTGTTTTCTGAACACTCTATGGATAAAATACATAGATGGATTTTATTTCTTTTTATCTCTTCTTCACATCCATTATATCCTTCTACTAAGTTTCTAGATTTTTTTGCAATTCCTAGAAAACTTAAAAATTTATTCTGCATTAACTATCTCTTCCTTTAGTTTATCATATATTTCATCATTTATCTTAGTTTCTAGATTTCTTTCTAGTCTTTTAGTCTTTACGGCTTTTTCTAAACATTGAATATTTCTGCAGATATAGGCTCCACGACCAGGTTTTTTACCATGTAAATCTATAGATATCTCATTTTCCTTATTTTTAACAACTCTTATAAGTTCCTTCTTAGGTTTCATTTCCATGCATCCTGTGCACATTCTTTGAGGTATCTTTTTTACCTTCATAAAATATCACCTACCTTTAAAGGTTACTTTCTTCGTTTTGTAAGCTTTCAGCTTGACTCTTACTCTTAATATCTATTTTCCATCCAGTAAGTCTTGCTGCTAATCTAACATTTTGACCTTCCTTACCTATGGCTAATGATAATTGATTATCATCTACTACAACCTTAGCACTCTTTCCATCATCATCTACATCAACTGATAGAACTTTAGCTGGACTTAGTGCATGAGCAATATACTCTTCTGATAACTTACTCCACTTTATTATATCAATCTTTTCATTTCTAAGTTCATTTACTATGTTTTGAACTCTAATTCCTTTAGGTCCAACACAAGCTCCCATAGGATCTACTTCTTCATCGTTAGACCATACAGCTATTTTAGTTCTTGAACCTGCTTCTCTAGCTATACTTTTTATTTCTACAATTCCACTGTATATTTCCGGAACTTCTAACTCAAATAATCTTTTTACAAGGCCTGGGTGTGTTCTTGAAACTACAATTTGTGGTCCCTTAGAACTTTTCTTTACTTCTACTATATATAGCTTTAATTTCTCATTAAATGTATAAGATTCTCCTGGCATTTGCTCATTTGGGCCTAATACAGCTTCTAGTTTACCTAGATCTATAAATACATTTCCTCTATCTTTTCTTAGAACTATACCTGTTATTATGTCAAATTCCTTAGTTATAAATTCATTATATATAAGAGTTCTTTCAGCTTCCTTAATTCTTTGAATAACAACTTGCTTCGCAGCTTGAGCCGCGACTCTTCCAAAATCTCTTGGAGTAACTTCAATTTCCGCAACATCTTCTAAGTTATATTTGGCACTGATTTCTCTAGCATCCTCTAAGGATATTTCTATTACATCATCATATACTTCTTCTACAACTTCTTTTAATGAGTATACGTGAGTTTCTCCTGTATCTCTATTAACCCATACTCTTACGTTTTGTTCCTTGGCATGAGACTTTGCAAAATTCTTCTTATATGCTGCTACTAAAGCATCCTCTATAGTAGTAAAAAGCATTTCCTCACTAATTCCTTTTTCAACAACTAGTTGTTTTACAGCATCTATAAATTCTTCCTTAAATCCGGTGCTCATTATATTTATATCCTCCTTATAAAGTTGGGTTTAACGTAACTAAAGAAACCTTTGACATTGGTATTGCAACTTCATTGTCATTGATTTCTAACATTAAGTTTTCGCTATCAAACCCCTTCAATATCCCTTCATATTTTTTCTTTCCTTCAAATAATGCTGAAAGTTTTACAGCTACATCATGATTTATATACTTATTAAAATGTTCTTTTGTATATAAGGTTCTAAATATACCTGGAGATGATACTTCTAAATTATATTCTTCTGTTATAGGATCTTCTTTATCTAGCATTTCTCCAACAGCCTTACTTACTTCTACACAGTTATCCAAAGCAACGCCTTTTTCATTATCTATAAAAACTCTTAAAATATTTTGTCCGCCTTCACGTACATATTCTAAGTGATAAAGTTCAAATCCGAGTTTTTCTACTATATTAGTAATTTTACTATGGAGTTTTTCCACAACACCGCTACTATTCATAATACATTTCCTCCTTTTTATTATATTTACTTTAAACCTTTAGTAATAAACTTAATATTTTTTATTGCTATATAACTTCCATCTTTTTATGAAGTTGAAAGTATTTGGTCAAATAGTCATGGGATAATATTTACATTACCACAGTACCCTTTAAGGTATGAGTTCAACTAGCTTTAGTGAGATGTAAAACCTTAGTTCAAACTAAGGTTCACTTTATAATTAAAACGCAACTTGGGGTTGCGTTTTAATAAATAGAGAGTAGGCATAAATCCTACTCTCCCTCAAAGACTATCATAATAACTAGCTCATTAAGTACAATTATATCATAGCTATTTTCAATATGCAATGGTTTTAGCTCCTTTGAGGTATTTATCAAATGGCACCTAACTTAAATTATTTAAATAAACAGTTGTTAAAAAAGACTTAATTGATTTGTTTCTGGTAAATTTCCTATGGCTCCGTGATTTGCCAAAGCTTCTACTACAGTCTTTGTAGCTTTACTTCTTATACGAAGATCTTCCTTAGATATAAATTCCCCATGATTTCTAGCTTCTGCTATAGCCTTTGCTGCATTTTCCCCTACTCCAGTAAGTCCACTTAAAGGAATTCTTATATTATCTCCTTCTATTGTAAATTTTACTGCCTCTGATTTATATACATCTACGGGTAGAAATTTTATACCTCTTTTGTACATTTCATAACAAAGTTCTAAGGTGGTAAGAAGACCTTTTTCTTTCGTACCTATATTATTCCCTAAAGCATTTAATTCATCCATAGTATCTTTCATTGCTTCTTCACCCTTTATAACTAAATCGCCATCAAAATCGTCTGCCCTAACAGTAAAATAAGTTGCATAGTAAGCCTTTGGGTGATGAACCTTAAAATAAGCTATTCTCATAGCCATCATTACATAGGCAACGGCATGACCCTTAGGAAACATGTATTTTATTTTTTTACAGGACTCTATATACCAATCTGGAACATTATGTTCTCTCATTATGGATTCAAACTCTTCTGATACACCCTTTCCTTTCCTAACCTTCTCCATGATGGTAAAAGCAGTCTTGGGTGGAAGTCCTTTATATATAAGATAAACCATAATATCATCTCTGGTAGATATACAATCTTTAAGGGTAGTATATCCTTCTTTTATATAATATTGAGCATTATTAAGCCATACGTCAGTACCATGGGAAAGACCAGAAATTCTAACCAAATCAGAAAATGTTTGTGGTTTTGTATCTAAAAGCATCTGTCTAACAAATTTGGTTCCAAACTCTGGAACACCATAACATCCAACTTCACAACCTAGCTCTTCTGGAGTTATGCCAAGAGCTTGTGTTCCTGTGAAAAGACTCAAAACCTTTGGGTCTGATAAAGGTACACTTTGAGGACTTATTCCAGTTAAATCTTGAAGCATCCTAAGCATAGTAGGATCGTCATGGCCTAGTATATCAAGTTTTAAAAGCCTACCACTTATAGAATGATAATCAAAGTGAGTTGTTATTATCTCTGAATTGGGGTCATCTGCTGGATGTTGTATTGGGCAAAAATTAAATATTTCATTATCACTAGGTACAACCATAATTCCTCCTGGGTGTTGCCCTGAAGTTCTTTTTACCCCAGTGCATCCAATAGTTAATCTTTCTATTTCTGCATTAGTAGTATTTATATCTCTTTCATCTAAATACTTTTTAACATACCCATAGGCAGTCTTATCTGCAATAGTTCCTATGGTTCCAGCTTTAAAAGTATGACCTTTTCCAAAAAGAACTTCTGTATATCTATGAATATCACCTTGGTTATCCCCTGAGAAATTTAAGTCTATATCTGGTTCCTTATCCCCCTCAAAGCCTAAGAATGTTTCAAAAGGTATATCATGACCATCTTTTATATAAGGAGTTCCACATTTTTCACAGTTTTTATCCGGTAAGTCAACTCCCGAACCTATTGATCCATCTAAAATGAATTCACTATTTTTACAATTAGGGCATACATAATGGGGTGGAAGCCCATTAACCTCTGTTATATCTGACATGGTAGCTACAAAGGAAGATCCAACAGATCCTCTAGATCCAACTAGATATCCATCACTGATAGACTTTGCCACTAATTTTTGTGCTATAAGATAAAGCACCGCATATCCATTATTTATAATAGAATTTAATTCCTTATCAAGTCTTTTCTGAATAACTTCTGGAAGATTACCTCCATATATAGATTTTACTTTATTTAAAGTCATGTTTCTAATGTCATCCTCTGCACCTTCTATTTTAGGAGCATAGGTTTCATCTGGAATTGGTTTAACTTCTCCAACTAAGCTTTGTATATATTCAGGGTTTTCCACCACAATTTCCCTGGCCTTTTCTTCCCCTAAATATGAAAACTCTCTTAACATTTCTGTAGTTGTTTTGAAATATAGTGGAGGTTGATTATCAGCATCATCAAACCCTTTTCCAGCCATTAAAATTCTTCTAAAAACTTCATCTCGTGGTTCTAAAAAGTGTACATCACCCGTGGCAACTACTTTTTTATTATAGAAATCTCCAAGTTCACATACCCTTCTATTGAGATCCCTAAGTCCTTCTTCATCTTTAACCATGTTCTTCTTTATTAAAAATTCATTATTCCCAATGGGCTGTACTTCTAAATAATCATAAAACTCCACTATATGTTCCATGTCCTCTATGGACCTTCCTGCTAGAACCCCCTTAAATATCTCTCCAGCCTCACAGGCAGAACCAATAATAAGTCCCTCTCTATATTCTTCTATTAGACTCTTAGGAAGCCTTGGTCGTCTTTGGTAATAGTCTAAAGTAGAAAAGGAAATTAGCTTATATAGATTTTTTAATCCACTCTGGTTTTTGGCTAAAATTATTATATGGTATGTAGGAGCTTTTTTTACATCAAAGGATTTTAAATATTCCTTATTAATTTGATCTAAATTATTAAAATCCTTCTCTCTTAACATTTCAAAGGATTTTAAAAGAATATCTCCAGTAGCCTTAGCATCATCCACAGCTCTATGATGGTTTTCTAAGGATATCTTTAAGTGTTCACATATTACATTAAGCTTATGCTTTTTAAGTTGTGGAAATAAAAATCTAACTAAAGGTAATGTATCTATAATTCCATTTTTAAATTGCAATCCAAGATTTCTGCACTTAGACTTAATAAATCCCGTATCAAACTCCGCATTGTGAGCTACTACTACAGAATTCCCTACAAACTCTAAAAACCTAGGAAGAACATCTTCTATGGTTTTACAACCCTTCACCATATCATTACTTATACCTGTAAGCTCTGTTATTTTATATGGAATGCTCATCTCTGGATTTATAAGTTCATTAAAACTATCAATAACATGTCCATTCTCTATTTTAACAGCTCCTATTTCTATAATGCGATCCTGGTGACTTGAAAATCCTGTAGTTTCAATATCAAATACTACAAAGGAACTATTAAAATCTATTCCTCTACACCCGGTAGCTATACCTACTCCATCATTAACTAAATATCCCTCTATTCCATATATAATTTTTATATTATGTTTCTTCCCTGCATCCATAGCCTCTGGAAAGGCTTGAGCTACTCCATGATCTGTTATAGCAATTGCCTTATGTCCCCATTTAGCAGCTTTAGCAATAAGATTTGAAGGTGTAACCACTGCATCCATGGAGCTCATGGTGGTATGAGCATGAAGCTCTATCCTCTTGACTTCACAACCATCCATTCTTTCACTAGGTTTCAACTTTACAATAGACTTTGCATTAAGCACTAAATCTTTAGAAAATCTATCAATTTCTACTTCCCCATAAACCTTACAACATACCCCTGGTTTTAACTCTTCTAGCAGTTTTTCTACTTCTTCATTACTTCTTGGATATATTTTTATAGTTATAGAACTAGTGTAGTCTGTAATATATAAAGAAGGATATATTTTTCCACTTTTAGCTTCAAATATATTCACCTTAAATACATCTCCAGCCACAGCTACTCTCCCAGAACCCATATTTAATTCACACATTTCTGTGGTTTCTTCATTTATATTTCTATTACCATATACCACATTGTCATCTAAAGGCTCTTTGTTCTTTCTATAATTTTCCTTCCAAGGACTAGCTTTTTTATCCCCCTTAGTTTCTTTAGCCTTTTCTTTAGCTTTATCACTAGATCTACTAGAAATCTTAGGACTATTTGCTATAATATCACTTACTATTCTCTTTTCTTCAATTTGCTTTTCTAGGATATAATCTTCTTCAATAGCCGATTCATCATAGTATATTTTTACTTCTACTTTAATGTTGAACATATTATAAATTTCACTTTGTATTAATCTATCTATATTCTTATGGCAGAGCATCTTAGATATAAATTCATTAGATATACCTATGTTAATTCTGTCATTTTCTAGCTTTTTAACTGCTTTTAGTAAACTAGTCTTAGCAGAAGGAAAAGATGAGGCAAGAGAGTTAATGACATCTATCCAATACTCCCCCACCACATCTTCTAAAGCAACATGTTCTACATCTCTATACCACAAGATATCTATAGTACCTAAATCACAAAGTTTATCCTTAATAAGATTACATATATTCTCCTTCATAGGATCATCTAAGGAACTCTTATGTTTTAATACTACCTTAACCATCTCGCTTTGTTTTAGATATTGAACTTTATTTATGATGATATCTTCATAAATAGGCAATCTACTATCGTATCCTAGTAGTTCTGACAATGTCATTTAGATTCCTCCTATCTATAAACTTTCAATCTCCTTAATCAATTCATCCAGTAAATCTTCCTCTTTTACTTTTCTTACAATCTCACCTTTTCTAAAGATAAGACCTTCTCCATTACCACCAGCTATTCCTACATCTGCTTCTCTAGCTTCTCCTGGTCCATTAACTACGCATCCCATAATAGCCACCTTTATATTTTTATTTATGTGACTTAATCTTTTTTCTGCTTCTTCTGCTATGCTAATAAGATCTATTTGAGTTCTTCCGCAGGTTGGGCAAGATACAAATTTTATTCCATCCTCTAACATGCCAAGAGATTTTAATATTTCTCTTCCCACCTTAACTTCTTCAACCACATCTCCTGTAAGGGAAATTCTTAAGGTATCTCCTATGCCCTCTGCTAAAAGTGCTCCTACACCTACGCTGGACTTAACGGTACCTCTCCATGTGGTACCTGCCTCTGTAACTCCAATATGCAATGGATAATTAACCTTACTAGAAACTATATTATAAGCCTCTATCATTTGAACTACGTCAGAAGATTTTATAGATATGATTATATCTTCAAAATTTACTTCTTCTAGAATTTTCACATGATTAAGAGCACTTTCTGCTAAAGCCTCACTACACACTCTACCGTATTTATTTAAAACTTCTTTTTCTAGAGATCCAGAGTTAACCCCAATCCTTATTGGTATATTTCTTTCTTTTGCAGCTTTCGCCACCATCTCAACTCTACTTATATCACCAATATTTCCTGGATTAATTCTAAGTTTAGAAACTCCATTTTCTATAGACTTTAATGCTAATCTATAATCAAAGTGTATATCTGCAACTAAAGGAATGTGAATTTGTTTTACGATTTCCTTTATAGCTTCTGCAGCCTCCATATCGGGAACTGCACATCTTACTATATCACAACCACTTTCTTCAAGTCTTAAAATTTGCTCTACTGTGGAGGATACATCTCTTGTATCTGTATTAGTCATGGATTGTACTGTAATTCTAGAATCTCCTCCAATGTATATATCTCCAACTTTAACTTTTCTTGTTTCTTTTCTCTTCATAATTTCCTCCTAAAACTGAATAGGATTTATAATATCTTTTAGCAATACCAAAACCATAAGAGACATCAATGCTAAAAATCCATAGTAATTAATTGTTGCAACCTTTTCTTTATTTACTTCCTTTCCAGTTATAATCTGGAATAGTAATAGGAATATCCATCCACCATCTAAGGCAGGGAAGGGAATTACATTAAATATTGCTAGTTGAACACTAAATAAAGCCATAATATTTAATAATGTAAGAATTCCTTGCTGAGCAGCTCTTCCTGAAATTTTCATAATGCTTATAGGACCTCCTACATCATCAGCAGAAACCTTTCCTTTGAATAGCTGACCAAAAAAGCCAAAGGTCTGTCTTATGGTGCTTCCCGTTTGATTAAGCCCATATTTTATAGATTCAATAAAATTAGGCTTTACAACCTTAGAATATATCCCAACTTGATATCTATCTTCCCCTTCATTATAGGATGGTACTAAATCAAATTTTATTTTTTGTCCTTCTCTCTCTATTTCCATATTAAGGGGCTTTCCTTCTCCTGTAAAAATCTCAGTAAGAAATTCTTCCCAGGTAGTAACCATCTTACCATTGACTTCTGTAATCTTATCTCCAGCTTTTATTCCCACTTCCATGGCTGGTGAATTTTCTATTACTTTATCTACAACGTTAGTGGAGTGTCCTTGAATACCTCCTACTAAACTAAAGAATAGTATAGCTATTATAAAATTCATTATAGGACCTGCTGCTACAATAGTTAACTTTTGAAAGGATGTCTTATTAGAAAAGGCTCTATCATCAACTACAGTTACATCATCCTCTTCTCCATACATTCTTACGTAGCCACCAATTGGAAGTGCTTTTATAAGGTACTCTGTCTCCTTACCTTTAATAGAAAATAATTTCGGTCCCATACCTAATGAAAATTCAAGAACCTTTACACCATTAACTCTAGCCATTATAAAATGTCCAAATTCATGACCTATAATTAATACACTAAATGCAAGTAAAGCCATTAAAAAATACGGTATATTACCTATAATACTTTGCAATATTCTTCTCCCCTTCCACTATATTCACTTATACATATCTCTTTAAAACATATTCCCTAACCTGCTTATCTATGTCTAAAACTTGTTGTAAATCTGGATTTTTCACATGTGGAAACTTATTCATGGCATCTTCTATTATTTCTTCAATTTGTAGATACTTAATCCTTTCATCCAGGAATAATTCTACTGCAATTTCATTAGCTCCATTATAAATTGCCGGCATATTGCCACCAAGTTTTCCTGCTTTAAATGCTAATTCTAAGCATCTAAAAGTGTTTATATCGGGCTGTTCAAAGGTTAGACTTGAAACAGTTTTAAAATCTAACTTATCTGCTATAGCTGTCCTTCTCTCAGGATAGCTTAAGGCATATTGGATAGGTAACCTCATATCTGTGCTTCCTAATTGAGCAATAATTGAACCATCTTTATACTCTACCATGGAATGTACAATACTTTGTGGATGAACTATAACTTCAATGTCATCATAGCCAACTCCAAATAAAAAGTGTGCTTCTATAACTTCTAATCCCTTGTTTACCAAGGTTGACGAATCTATAGAAATCTTTCTTCCCATGTTCCATTTAGGATGTTTTAGAGCCTCTTTAGGGGTAATTTCCTTCAAATCATCTCTAGTTTTACCTCTAAATGGCCCACCTGAAGCGGTAAGTATTATCTTATTTATATCTTTTTTTTCATTACCCTGAATACATTGAAATATAGCTCCATGCTCTGAATCTACTGGAAGAATTTTAACACCATTTTCCTTTGCCTTTGCTATAACTATATCTCCAGCAACTACTAAGGTTTCTTTATTAGCTAATGCTATAT
The DNA here is from genome assembly GCF_002414285.1 of Clostridium sp. UBA5119. NCBI lineage: Bacteria > Bacillati > Bacillota > Clostridia > Eubacteriales > Clostridiaceae > Clostridium > Clostridium sp. UBA5119. The sequence continues at coordinate 24,215 of NZ_DHYX01000039.1, forward strand.
TTTTCTTAGCTTCAATAGCTCTAATAGTTGGTTTCAATCCTGCAATTCCTACTACAGAAGTCAAAACCGTATCTATTTCTTTTAAAGTAGCAACTTTTTCTAGCGCTTCTTCTCCACCAAATAGGTTTACTTGTTTATTTTCTCTTTCACAGTACTCCTTTATATCTTCATAACATTTCTCATCTGTTATACCTATATATTTTGGACTAAACTCTTCTATAATATCCACTAATCCTTTAAAGTTTCTATGAGCTGTAACCCCTATTAGGTTTACTTTATTTTCTTCATTTCTTATTACATCTAACGCCTGTGTTCCAATGGAGCCAGTAGCTCCAAGTATGCTTATGTTTTTCACTGTCAACGCTCCTTTAATTTTATCTAAACACATTATACCCTATAATATGTAATAATACAAAATACTAATAGTTAAATTAATTTTAAAAACCTAAATTTAAAAAAGGATTTCCCAAAATAAACTAATTTTAAGTAAATATTGAGCATCACTTATCTTATTCTTGCTCAGTACTTAAAGACTAGTAAATTTTTTGAGAAATCCCTTAAATTAATAATACCTTAATAATTTTTTATAATTACACTACAAAAATATTAATATAATAATATACCACCACGGATACTAGCAATATACTATCGAACCTATCTAATATGCCACCATGTCCAGGAATTAAATTTGAGTAATCCTTAACACCCGCATGTCTTTTTATTGAAGATGCCACCAAGTCTCCACACTGTCCAAAAATTCCACCTAATAGACCAATTATAATATAGTGATATAGGGGTACTACTACTCCAAATTTAGTTATGATGTATCCATAAATTGTACATCCTAAAATACTTCCTATAAGTCCACCTACGGCTCCCTCTATGGTTTTTTTAGGGCTAACCTTTGGATTTAATTTATGTTTTCCTAAATATCTACCAAAATAATAAGCTAAAGTATCACATCCCCATGAGGATATAAATATAAGCCATATGAAGAAGTTACCATTTTCCATATTATTAAGTAATAATATAAAACTAAAAAATATGCCTACATAAAAACAAGGTAATATGGTCAATGCTACATCAATGAAGTTTCTATCAGTATCAAATACCGGAACTATCATTAAAAGGAATAAAACAAGTATAAATATACCCACAGCAACATTTAAATTAAATCCATGTCCTAAATAAATATAATAAAGTAAACATAATAAATATCCTACTATAGATATAGGTTTATATCCATCCACTTTGCTTACCTTATAAAATTCATACATTCCACCAAGGGATAATAAAACTACAGAAATCTTTAAAAAATATCCCCCTAAAAATATAAATAGTAATAGAGGAGCTAATATCATTGCCCCTATATATCTTTCATTCATTTGCCTCACCTCTTACTATACTCCACCAAATCTTCTATCTCTCTTTTGAAAATCACTAATAGCTCTTCTCAAATCTTCTTTTGCAAAGTCAGGCCAATTTATATTGGAAAACCAAAATTCAGAATAAGCACTTTGCCATAATAAATAATTACTAAGTCTTAATTCTCCACTGGGCCTTATAATAATATCCGGATCTGGCATACCACTAGTATACAAATGGTCCGATATGATCTTATCATCTATGTTGTCTACTTGTAACTTTCCTTCTAATACTTCCTTGGCTATTTCCTTAATCCCTTTTACAATTTCATCTCTTCCTCCATAATTTAAGGCTATGTTAAGAGTTAAACCTGTATTATTTCTAGTTTTATACATTGCATCCTCTACGGCAGCCTTTGATTTTTCAGGAAGCTTACTTATATCTCCTATTGAATTAAGTTTCACATTATTTCTATGTAGCTCTTCAAATTCCTTATTTATAAACTCTACTACTAAGTCCATTAAAGCACCTATTTCTTCTTTTGATCTCTTCCAATTTTCTGTAGAAAAAGCATATAAGGTTAAATATTTAACTCCCAGATTACTAGACTCCTCCACCATCATTTTAATATTTTTCATACCAGCTCTATGCCCCATAGTTCTTGGAAGTTTTCTTTGTTTAGCCCAACGTCCATTCCCATCCATAATTATAGCTATATGGGAAGGGATTCGCTCCATATCTAATTGTATTTTTTCTTTAATTGTATCTTTTTTAAATTTAAATATATCCAAAATATACCTCTCCATTTCAAGTAATCATGATGCTATTATATCACAAATACATAATAATAAAACCTGCAATATTTGCAGGTTTTATCTTACATATTATACTGACATTATTGACTTTTCTTTTTCTTCTATAGCCTTATCAATTAATTTGATAAACTTATCAGTTTCTTTTTGAATCTGATCTTCAGCTTTTTTAGATTCGTCTTCACTGATTTCACTATTCTTCTTTAAGTTTTTAATCTTATCATTCGCATCACGTCTTATGGATCTGATAGCAACCTTAGCATCTTCACCACATTTTTTAACTGATTTAACTAAATTTTTTCTAGTCTCTTCAGTTAATTCTGGAACAATCAGTCTAATAACCTGACCATCATTACTAGGATTAATTCCTAAATCTGATTTTAAAATTGCTTTTTCTATATCCTTCATGCAACTTTTGTCCCATGGTTGAATAAGAAGAACTCTTGGCTCTGGAGCAGATATGTTCCCTACTTGGTTAAGAGGTACCATTGTTCCATAACTTTCTACTAATATTCTATCAAGCATTGTAGGGTTTGCTCTTCCAGCTTTTAATGTTCCAAGCTCATTTTGTAAGCTTAAAATAGTTTTGTTCATTTTCTCATCAGCATTTTTAATGATATCTTTTACCATAAAATTACCTCCATCAATTATTTACATATATTAGATGATACTAAAGTACCAATATTTTCACCTTTTACCGCTCTTATAATATTATGAGGCTCATCTAAACCAAATACTAGAATAGGTATTTGATTATCCATACATAGGGATGTAGCAGTCGAATCCATAACCTGCAATCCCTTTTCTAATACCTCAATATAAGATAAATTATTAAACTTAACTGCACCCTCATGTTTATGAGGATCTTTATCATATACCCCATCAACTTTTTTAGCAAGCAAAATAACTTCAGCTTCTATTTCTGCTGCTCTTAAAGCTGCTGTAGTGTCTGTGGAGAAATATGGATTTCCTGTTCCTGCTGCAAATATTACAACTCTTCCCTTTTCAAGATGTCTCATTGCTCTTCTTCTAATGTAAGGCTCTGCTATTTCTCTCATTTCAATAGCCGTTTGAACCCTTGTATTAACACCTATAGCTTCCAAGGAGTCTTGTAATGCTAAAGCATTTATACATGTAGCAAGCATACCCATATAGTCCGCGGTAGTTCTATCCATGCCTTCACCACTTCTACCTCTCCATATGTTGCCGCCACCAACAACTGCACCTACTTCAACACCCATTTCAACTAACTTCTTAATTTGTAAAGCAATAGTGTTCGCTGTATCAAAATCAATGCCGTACCCCTTCTCTGACGCTAATGCCTCTCCTGAAAGTTTAAGCATGACTCTTTTATATTTCGCAGTTTCCATATATATATTATACCTCCAACTCAATATATTTACACCATATTTTTATATTTTTATCCGATGACTACCATCTCTAATACTCCCATATTCTTTAAAGTGGGTGTAGAGATCTGTTACGTCCCTGGATAACGATTTCCCCTAAAGGACAACGACTTCTTAGTATCAAATAAATTGATACTAAGAATTCTGTTAGTAACCTTCATAGGGAGAAAGTTCCCTCTGAAGGAAAGAACTCTGTTTATTAATTAATAACTAAAATTAACCATAGAAATTATATTATATATTTTAATGTAAATATGACTTTCTCTGGTTACATAGCTATTATAATACATGTAGATTTCAAAAAAAGAGAACCTAGGTTCTCTTTAATATTATCTTGTATTATTTTCCTTGCATTTGTCTTTGAACTTCTTCAGCAAAGTTTTCTTCTTTCTTTTCTATTCCTTCGCCTCTTTCAAATCTTGCAAATTTAACAATTTCCATAGTTGCTCCAAGTTTCTTTCCTTCTTCTTGAAGATACTTGCTTATAGTGTAATCTCCATTTTTAACCCATACTTGATCTACTAAGCAAACTTCTTTGTAATATTTGCTTATTCTTCCCATAACCATTTTCTCAACTATGTTTTCTGGTTTTCCTTCGTTAAGAGCTTGAACTCTGTAAATTTCTTTTTCTTTTTCTAAAGATTCATTATCTACTTGATCTTTGTTTAAGAATAATGGGTTAGCTGCTGCTACTTGCATTGCTACATCTTTAGCAACTGTTTTTAATACTTCATCTTGCTTTTCACAAGCTAATTGAACTAAAACCCCTATTTTCCCATTTCCATGGATATAACTTTGAATTATTCCATTGTCAACTACAAACTTTTCAAATCTTCTAACAGACATATTTTCACCTAATTTTGCAATTAGGGCTGTAACAGCGTCTTGAAGAGTTATGCTATCATCTCCAACATATTTTTCTGCTAATAATCCTTCTACAGTAGTTACATTAGTAGTTGCTGCCATTTTAGCTACATTTGCTGCTAATGCTTTAAAGTCATCGTTTGCTGCAACAAAGTCAGTTTCACAGTTAACTTCTACTACAGAACCTATTTTCATATCTTCTGATATATAAGTAGTAACTATACCTTCAGCTGCTATTCTTCCAGCTTTTTTAGTTGCTGCTGCTAATCCTTTTTCTCTTAAAACTTCTACTGCTTTTTCCATATCTCCATTTGTTTCGCTAAGAGCTTTTTTACAATCCATCATTCCTGATCCAGTTCTTTCTCTTAACTCTTTTACCATTGCTGCTGTTATCATCTTTATTCCTCCTTTAATTTCCTAACAAAAAGGTAAATGAAAGATTTCTCTCTCATCTACCTTTAAAATTTCATATGTTTTACAACCATAGATGAGGCTGTTTGAAATTTACTTAGAAAGTTGCTATATTATTCAGCTACTTCTTCACCTTGTCTTGCTTCAATTATAGCATCAGCTAATCTTTCAGTTATTAATTTAACTGCTCTTATAGCATCATCATTTCCTGGGATTACATAGTCAACATCATCTGGATCACAGTTTGTATCAACTATTGCTATTACAGGAATTCCTAATGTTTTAGCTTCAAGTATAGCATTTTTTTCTTTTCTTGGGTCAACTATAAATAAAGCTCCAATATTCTTAGCATCCATGTTTCTAATTCCGCCAAGGTTCTTTTCTAGTTTTTCTCTTTCATTTTTAAGTTGAATAACTTCTTTTTTAGGAAGAACATCAAATGTTCCATCTTCTTCCATTTTATCTAATGCTTCAAGTCTACCTATTCTTGTTTTAATAGTTCTGAAGTTAGTTAACATTCCACCTAACCATCTGTTGTTTACAAAATGCATGCTTGATCTGATAGCTTCTTCTTGGATAGCTTCTTGAGCTTGCTTTTTAGTTCCAACAAATAATATATCTTTTCCTTCTTCTGATACTGATTTTATGAACTCATATGCTTCATCAATTTTCTTAACTGTTTTTTGTAAATCAATGATATAGATACCATTTCTCTCAGTGAAGATGTATGGAGCCATTTTAGGGTTCCATCTTCTTGTTTGATGTCCAAAATGAACACCTGCTTCTAATAATTGTTTCATTGAAATAACTGCCATTTTAATATACCTCCTGGTTTTTTCCTCCACTACCATCATTTTTATTAAATACTCCTTAAAGCACCTTTTAATAAATTCAGTAGTGTGTGTATTTTCTTACCTTGTGTATTATATCACATAGAAAATCAATGTTCAACAAATTTATTTCTAAATAACAATGTTAATTTTAAATTTTTATTATTTAAAACTCTGTTAATGCAATAATTATAATTTTTCATAATTAATATATATTAATTCTAGAATTTTAAAAGACAGATCCCTGAAATCCGCATGGATAAAACAACTATTTACCTATTTAAATAGTTTACATTATAACTGTTTAACTAGGCAACTGTTTATCCTATGACTACCAACTCTAATACTCCCATCTTCTTCAAAGTGGGAGTAAAGAGTTGGTACGTCCCTGGATAACAATTTATTTGCTTATATAGTTTCCTAGAAAACTTTTAAAATACATCTGAGTAGTGAAAGAATCTTCTTTATTAAAAATAAAAATCCTTTATCAGGATTTTTATTTTTAATATATTTCTACATATTGTATTAAATTATTTAAGCTTATTTAATTCATCTATTAATTTCTCATTTAGAATCTTTATGTGAGTACCCTTCATTCCTAAAGATCTAGATTCTATAACTCCAGCACTTTCAAACTTTCTAAGAGCATTTACTATAACAGATCTAGTTATTCCAACCTTATCTGCTATTTTAGATGCAACTAAAAGTCCCTCACTACCATCAAGTTCGTTAAATATATGTTCTACGGCTTCTAACTCTGAATAAGATAATGTTCCTATTGCTAATTGAACTATAGCCTTTTTTCTTGCTTCTTCTTCTATTTCATCAGTCTTAGCTCTTAACATTTCCATTCCTACAATAGTACCACTATATTCTGCAATAACTAAATCATCTTCAGTAAACTGGTTAGAAAATCTTGATAACAATAAAGTTCCCAATCTCTCTCTATTCCCATTAATAGGAACTATAGTTGATAGCATATCTTTGAAGTCACATTGAACTTCTCCATTAAATACACAAATACCACTGCTTGGCATATTTGCCTTTGTCTCATCTATATTTAGCAGTTTAGCATTATATTGCTCTGGAAATCTTTTATTTTCAACTACTTGTTCTTTAACTTTATCGCATTCAAATCCATAGGAAAGATTATATCCTAAAACTTTCCCCTTTCTACTAATAACATATACATTACAATCTAACACTTCACTTAGAAGTTCACATATATCATCAAAAACTACTGGTTCTGAACCTGATTTCTGTAAAATCTTGTTTAATTTTCTTGTTTTATCTAATAATGACATCTCTATTCCTCCTTCTTCTTTTTTCACTTTTTATAATGCTATTTATCACTGCAACTTTTTAAATAATTCAAAATATTCTTTTCTTTCACAAATTTTAGAATTGTTTCGTTGCCATATACCATCATAACATATAGAATTTATTCTATCAACATGTTTTTTATTAATTTTCGACATATTTAACTTATTTTTAAATTAAATTTTACTTCAAGGTAATTTTTAACTAATATAAACCATTTTATTTATTATCTGTTAACTCTTTATATTTACATTCTGAGTTAATACATTCTAAATAATCACCTTTTGCTTTGCTATATCTTTTAGCCATTACACTCCCACACTGAGGGCACTTCTTTTCTGTAGGTTCATGCCAACTTACAAAATCACATTGTGGGTAATTTCCACATCCATAAAATATCTTACCTTTTTTGCTTCTCTTTTCTAAAACATTTCCTCCACACTTAGGACACTTTACATCCAATTCTCTAGCCATGGTCTTTGTATTTTTACACTCTGGATATCCTGGACATGCGAGAAACTCACCAAATCTTCCCTGTTTTATCACCATAAGTCTTCCGCATTTATCACATGGTATGTCAGATACCTTATCTTCTATAGTTATCTTAGCTATTTCTTTTTCGGCTATTTCTATAGCTTCCTTTAGTGGTACAAAGAATTCTTCTACTACAGATTTCCAATTTGTATTTCCTTCTTCGATTCTATCTAATTTACTTTCCATTTCTGCAGTAAATTCTACATCAACTATTTGTTTAAAATATTCGCTAACTATATTATTAACTATGAATCCTAATTCCGTAGGAAATAATACCTTCTTTTCTCTATCTACATATTTCCTGCTTAATAAGGTGGTAATTGTAGGTGCATAAGTACTCGGTCTACCTATTCCATTTTCCTCTAAAGTTTTAACTAAGGATGCCTCTGAAAATCTTGCTGGAGGTTGAGTAAAATGTTGCTTACCATCTACAGATTTTTCTATTAACTTTTCATCTGTATTTAAGGTTGGTAATTTTGCATTTCCATCCTCATCTTCATTATCTGTAGCATAGATTTTAGTAAACCCATCGAATCTCACCTTAAATCCTGAAGCTTTAAATAAATAATCCCCATTGCTTATTGAAATTGATGTAGTATCAATTATTGCAGACTCCATTTGGCTAGCTACGAATCTATTCCAAATTAAAGTATAGAGTTTTAATTGATCATTGCTTAAGGTTTCCTTAGCAATTTCTGGAGTTATCTCTACATTAGTGGGTCTTATAGCTTCGTGAGCATCTTGTGCTCCCTTCTTACCCTTGTAAGCTCTTTTAACCTTTGGTGCATATTTATCTCCATAGATATTTTTTATAAATTCAAGAGTAGCTCCCTGAGCCTCCTCTGATACTCTTACTGAGTCCGTTCTCATATAAGTTATAAGACCGATAGTTCCATGTCCTTTAACTTCTATACCCTCATACAACTGTTGTGCTGTTGCCATGGTTTTTTTAGTTGAAAAGTTTATTTTTCTATAGGCATCTTGTTGAAGAGTACTAGTAGTAAATGGTGGTAGTGGATTTTTAGATTTAGCTGTATCTTTTATATCTTTTACCACAAATTCACCTTGCTGCACAACTTTTATAATATTATTAGCTTCTTCTTCCTTATTTATAATAATCTTTTTCCCTTTTTTACTATGCAGTTTCACTGTAAAGGTTTTTGTTTCTGCTAATTTAGATACTTTTGCTTCTACAGTCCAATATTCTTCTGGTACAAAAGCTTGAATTTCCTTTTCTCTATCGCATATTATTCTAAGAGCTACGGATTGTACTCTTCCAGCACTTAATCCCCATTTTATTTTTCTCCAAAGTATAGGACTTATCTCATATCCTACTAATCTATCTAATACTCTTCTCGCCTGTTGAGCATCAAATACATTTTCATTTATCTTTCTTGGAGATTTTATGGCATTTTTTACAGCACTTTTTGTAACCTCATTAAACTCTATTCTACATGACTCTTCAGTGTCTATCTTTAATATGTTAGCTAAATGCCAAGATATAGCTTCCCCTTCTCTATCAGGGTCCGTAGCAAGATATATTTTTTCACTTTTTTTAGCTTGTTTCTTAATCTTATCTAAAAGTTCTCCTTTACCTCTAATAGTTATGTATTTGGGTTCATAATTTTTTTCTATATCTACCCCTAACTGACTTTTAGGTAAATCTCTTACATGACCCATAGATGCTTCTACTACATAATTTTTTCCTAAATACTTCTTTATGGTTTTCGCTTTTGCTGGCGACTCAACTATGACTAATTTTTGCCCCATTCTAACCCCTCCATTATAGCTTATAATTTTTTACTTTATTACATATTTATAAGCACCATGCAGATTTCTCATAATCTTTTTATTATATATAAAATTCTACATCCTACTATATTTTAAAATATTATTATCTCATTGCAAGTCATAATATACAAACATTATTAAATATTTCATAAATTTTTAACTATTTATTAATTCTAACATAAAAGTTTCCACTTAAACATAAAATCTCCTCTTTTACTTGCAACTCAAATAATAACTTATATAATCGATTAATGTCAACATCAACTAATTTAATTATTTTATCAATGTGTATAGGATTATCATCTATAACTTGATATATTCTTTCCTCTAGTTTGCTTTTTAAAGTAGTTATATTTCTATTATCCATGGAAATTCTAGAAATATTCAATAAATTTAACACATCTTCTATGTCTGTATAAACATAGGCACCATCTTTTATTAATTTATTAGTTCCTCTACTTTCACTGGAGAATATACTCCCTGGCACAACAATTATATTTTTACCTTGCTCTAAAGCTGCTCCTACAGTAATTAGCGTCCCACTTTTCTCTCCGCCTTCAGTGACAACTAACAATTCACACATACCACTAATAATTCTATTTCTCATTGGAAAATTTCTACTTAAAGGCGGTGTTCCCAAGGGAAACTCACTAATTATACAACCACCTTTTTCTAAAATTTCATGGTAGAGTCTATAGTTTTCTTTAGGATATATAACATCAATGCCACTACCTAAAACTGCAATTGTATTAATGTTGTTTTTTATTGCAGCCCTATGAGCTACAGAATCAATACCTTTAGCCATACCACTTACAATATTTATTTCATAAGGGCTTAACTGTTCCACCATACTATTAGTTACGTCTATCCCATACCTAGAACACTTCCTAGAACCCACAATAGAAATATTCTTTTTTTCATTAATCATTGAAATATTCCCCTTGTAAAACATACCAAAAGGTGCATCCTCATACCGCAGTAAACTTATAGGATAATCTATATCATACATAGTACAAATATGTATATCCTTAATGGATTTACATTCTTCAGCAGCTAACTCTTCAATTTTTATATAAGACTTTTGAAACTTTTCTACAATTTTTTTAGGCAATAGTGTCATATTATCATTAATCACCATTTTTCTCAAGGTATCAAAATCATGATATTCATCATAAACGTATTTTTTCATATTATTAGATACTTCCGTAATAATAATCCATAATTTAAATAAATCAACCATCTATACTCACCCAATTCTTTATATTATATCTTCTCTTATGTACTTCCTATATTGAAGTGCTTCAATAATATGATTTTCTTCTATGGATTTATTGCCATCTAAATCTGCAATAGTTCTAGCTACTTTTAAAATCCTATTATAAACTCTAGTACTAAGTCCATATTTTTTATAGGTATATTCAAGAATCCTATTAGAACCCTCATTAAGCTTACAGTATTTTTTTATATGACTAGAAGACATATTACTATTATATTTTATATGTTCATTCCTAAATCTTTCACTTTGTATCTCCCTTGCCCTTTCTATCCTAAGGGCCATAACCTCTGATTTTTCTTCTTTTTTATCATTATTTATAGTCTCATAGGATATGGAATTTACTGAAGTGAAAATATCTATTCTCTCTAATAAAGGTCCAGATAATCTAGATAAATATCTTTTCACTTCACTATCGCTACATTTACACAACCTTGTTTCACTTCCATACATCCCACAGTTGCAAGGATTCATAGCTGCCACAAGCATAAAATCTGCTGGATAAGTTATAGTTCCATTTACTCTTGATATTCTTACCCTCTTATTCTCTAAAGGTTGCCTTAGAACTTGAAGAGCTCTTTTATCAAACTCTAATATTTCATCTAGGAATAACACTCCATTATGAGCTAAAGATACTTCTCCTGCTGAGGGGTTTCTACCACCACCAATTAAAGCAGTACTAGTAATAGTATGATGAGGATTTCTAAATGGTCTATTTCCCATTAATCCTTCTTCTTTAAGCTCTCCACTAATACTATATATCTTCGTAACCTCTAGAGCTTCCTCATCGGTAAGAGGTGGCATAATAGAAATAACTCTCTCTGCCAGCATAGTTTTTCCCGATCCTGGAGTTCCATACATAAGTACATTATGATTTCCTGCTACTGCTACCTCCAATGCTCTTTTAGCTGCTTGCTGTCCTATGACATCTTCAAAATCTAATGGACAATTATTATTTTTATTTTTTCCTCTATTGGTAAATTTATAGGGTTTTACATCCTTATAAGTAAAAAGATGAATTACTTCACTCAAATTTTTGATAGGATATATATTGGCTTCTTCAATACAAGCACATTCATCTTTATTTTCCATAGGTACTATATAGTTCTTTACACCATGTTTTATACCTTCAATTACAATAGGAAGAGCACCTTTAATTTTATTTATATTTCCATTTAAGGACAACTCACCCATAAATATAAAATTATCTGGCTCTTCTAAGAAAAGTTGATTAGTTGCTAAAAGAATTCCTACAGCTATAGGTAAATCATAGTGGGAGCCTTCCTTTCGTATATGAGCCGGAGCTAAATTTATAGTTATTCTGCTAATCGGAAAATCTAAAGAAGAGTTGGTTATAGCCGATCTAACCCTATCCTTAGATTCTTTTACAGCAGTATCCCCTAAACCTACAATATTAAAATTAGGTAACCCATAGGTGATATCTACCTCTACATTAATTAATATACCTTCCACTCCTGAAAAGGCTGCGGTTTTTATTTGAATTGACATAATTTCACCCTCTAAATATAAATTTCCAACTTTACTAGTGTAAGTATTGACCATTGAATTTAGAATAAATCAACTTTGTAAAAATTTTAATTAAATCAAAGTTTAGCTTTGGATTATATTGTCTAAAATGTAGACATAGTTCTTTGCATTAAAGGGAGTTTTAAATGAAGATTTTAAATAAAACTATAGGTAATTATGGAGAAAATCTAGCTAGAGAATATATTGAAAAAAAGGGATATATAATATTAGAAGAAAATTTTTTATGTAAGTTAGGGGAAATTGATATTATAGCTAAGGATAATAATTATATTTGCTTTATAGAGGTAAAAACTCGATATAGCAAAAGATACGGCACTCCATTAGAAAGTATCACTAATACTAAGAAAAGAAAATTGTATAAAACTGCACAATATTATATTTGTTTAAAAAATATACATAAATCTTATTTTAGATTTGATGCCATAGAGGTAACACTTATTTCTTCTGGTGAAACCCCTAATATTACACTCATTAAAAACGCTTTCTAAAAAGTAAATACCTGAATAAAAAAGTAATTAGATAACTTTTTTATTCAGGTATTTTTTATTTTATTAATTATTTGTTAAGTATATTTTTCAAAAAACTTTCTCTATGAATTGGACAGCTACCATGACAAATTATTGCATCTATATGTTCTTTGGTCCCATATCCTACATTTTTATCAAAGTGGTATTTTGTATATTTCTTACTATACTCTTCCATTAAATTATCTCTATATACTTTAGCTATTATAGAGGCACACGCAATGGCAGCACTTTTAGTGTCTCCTTTAATTACAGCTTCATTTCTAAGGTTAAATTCTCTTATAGTATATCCATCAGATAATACTATATCAGGAGTAATTTTTAGTTCTCCCACAGCCATCTTGAAAATTTCATTGTTACAAAACCCTATGCCTTCTTTATCTATTTCTCTGTTGGTTTTTAGGGCTATAGAATAACTTATTGCTTCTTTTTTTATTATATCACTTAACTCTTCTCTTACTTCTTTAGTTAACTTCTTAGAATCATTTATTCGTAATATTAAATCCCTTGAATTATTGTCAAGAACTACTGCAGCAGCAACTATAGGACCTGCTAAGGGTCCTCTTCCAACCTCATCTACACCAGCTACAATATCATGTCCATAGCTTTTATCAAAATCATATAATTTTTCTACTCTAGCATATTCATTTTTATAATGCTCCACATATTTTCTTAGGGTTTCTCCTAAAGCTCTTACATTTTTCCTATGATCATTGTTTAATAATTGATATATAGCTTCATAATCTGCTTCATGGCTACTTACATCTTTTAATGACATAAACCCACGTACAGAAGATTTTATATCGTTAAATCTCATAGTTTTAATTTCTTTTAAAAAATTTATACTACTCATATTTATTTTCTGTATCAGGTACCTCTAGTGAAATAGGACCTAACTTCCCCCCCCTAAATTCATCTAATATCATTACAGCTACTCTATTATAATCTATGTTGCCCCCAGAAATTATAGCACCTCTTTTTTTACCTATGTTATCCATATTAGTAAGAGGATTCTCATCTAATTCTTTAAGCTTATATCTCTCCACTAGCCTTGATCCATGGGTATTTTGAAGTCTTTGTATAAGCTTTAATGCCAGTTCCTCAACATCCATTATTTCATCCTTTATAGCTCCAGTAAATGCTAAATTAAGCCCTACTGTATCATCTTCAAATTTAGGCCATAAAACCCCTGGAGTATCCATAAGTTCTATACCCATCTTTGTTTTTATCCATTGTTTACTCTTTGTAACACCAGGTCTATCTCCCGTTTTAGCAGCACTGTTTTTTGCCATCCTATTTATAAATGTAGATTTTCCTACGTTAGGGATTCCTACAACCATTACTCTGGTAATAATATTTACTACGCCTTTACTTTTAAGTCTATCATGCTTCTCTTTTAAAAGCTCTTCTAGAGTGGGTTTAATTTTGTTAAGCCCTGATCCTGTAAGGCAGTTAACAGACAATACTCTAGTTTTATCGTCTGATAATTTATTTACCCACTTCTTTGTTACATATTCTTCACTAAGATCGCTTTTATTAAATAATATTATTCTAGGTTTCTCACTACAGATATCTTCAATGTCTGGATTAGAACTTGAATAAGCTATTCTTGCATCACGAATCTCTATTATTGCATCTACTAACTTTAAATTTTCTTTTATTTCTCTTCTGGTCTTTGCCATATGTCCAGGAAACCAGTTTATACTCATTTATCTCACTCCTAAGAATTTTATAATTAGATATATTAAATTAACTATTTTAGTATTTACCACATTTACAATAAATACTTCTATATATGTAATAAAAAAAGGGACTATCTAGCCCCATTTTCTTACATTCTCTCTTTTACTTTAGCAGCCTTACCTACTCTATCTCTTAAGTAGAATAATTTAGCTCTTCTTACTTTTCCTCTTCTAACTACGTCGATTTTTTCTATAACAGGCGTATTTATTGGGAAAGTTTTTTCAACTCCAACTCCTGATGCAAATCTTCTTACTGTAAAAGTTTCTCTAGCTCCACCATTTTGTCTTTTAAGAACGGTACCTTCAAATATTTGAACTCTTTCTTTGTTACCTTCTTTAATTCTGATGTGAACTTTAACTGTATCTCCTACATTGAACTCAGGTAAGTCAGTTCTTAATTGTTCTGCTTCTATAGCTTTTATTATATCTAACATTGTGCATTCCCTCCTAAAATTTATTATGACGTTCTTACTCACATTGGGTGACAGAGGACCGCCCGTACTAGCACAATCCTCATTTTATCACATAATATTTCAATGTGCAATATTATTTATCCTTTTTATGATAATTGTCTAATAGCTTTTTATCCTCTTTAGTAAGTTCTATATTTTTATATAAGTCCCTTCTTCTCTCCTTTGTAATCAGTAATGATTTAAGCCTTCGCCACTTTCTTACATTTTCGTGATGCCCAGATATTAATACCTCTGGAACTTCATCTCCTTCAAAGGAAAAAGGTCTTGTATATTGAGGATATTCTAATAATCCTTCATAAAAGGATTCTTCTTCATAACTCTCATTGCAGGATAGAACTCCTGGGATCATTCTAGCAATACTATCAACTACAGGTATGCAAGCCATTTCTCCCCCTGTTAAAACAAAATCCCCTAGAGAAATTTCCATATCTATATATTTATATACTCGCTCATCTATACCTTCGTAATGACCACATAAAAATATTAATTCCTCCTCTTTGGCAAGTTCTTTACATAACTCTTGATTTAAAGTCTTACCTCTAGGACCTAAAAATATAACTTTCCCTTTATTATTTTCTTTTAGATGCTTTATGGAGTTTACAATGGGTTCTGGGGTCATCACCATGCCTGCTCCACCCCCATAAGGGTAATCATCAACCTTTTTATGTTTATTAGTAGAGAAGTCTCTTATATTAGTAGTATTTATAGATAATATTCCTTTTTCCATAGCATTTCCTATGATACTATGATTAAATACCTGAAACATCTCTGGAAATAAAGTTAAAATATCTATCTTCATTATTCAGACCATACCTTCACTGGTTTTATTACAATTTTATTATTTTCTATGTCTACTTCTTCTACAATTGTCTTTAAAGCAGGAACTAGCACGTCTTCTTTTCCTTCTGATTTAACCCAATATACATCATTACTTCCCGTTGCAATAACATCATATACTTTCCCTAATTCTTCTCCATCTGTATCATAAACATAACAATCCATTAAATCTGCAACATAGTAGCTACCCTCTGGTAATTTTATAGCATCTTCTCTTTTTACTTGAAGATATTTATTTCTATAAAGTTCGGCTTCTTCAATAGAGTCAATTCCTTCTATTTTTAATATAGCTCTATCCTTTTGAAGCTTAACTGATGTAATTTCTATTTCTTTATCATCTATGTATACCTTATCTAAGTCTCTAAATCTTTCTAAGCTATCTGTTAGAGAAAGCACCTTAACTTCTCCTCTTACTCCATGGGGCTTAGTTATCTGCCCAACGCTCATCAATTCCCTCATCATATATCTCCTCACTATTTAATTACTTAATATTATTAACACAAAAAATTTTCATAAACTCAGTTTACCCGATGACTATTAGCTCTAATACTTCCACCTTCTTCTCAAGTTGGGAGTTAAGAGCTACTACGTCCCTGGATAACGATTTCTAAGTATCGAAAATACTGATACTAAGAACTCTGTTTATTATAATAATTCTTTGTAATTCTTGTCAACTACAATATATAAAAAAATAAGAGCTAGGTATTCCTAACTCTTATATTATTTCTACAACAACTCTTTTATTTTCTTTAATCGCTGCTGCTTTAACAACAGTTCTAATAGACTTAGCTATTCTTCCCTGTTTTCCAATTACTTTCCCCATATCTTCTTCAGCAACCTTTAATTCTAAAATTATAGAATGCTCTCCAGCAATTTCATTTACTTGCACTGAATCAGGGTTATCAACTAATGACCTTGCAATAATTGTAAGTAATTCTTTCATGGATTGCGCCTCCAATCAATTAAACTTTCCTATTTTATTCCTGCATTGTTGAAAAGTCTTTTAACTGTGTCTGTTGGTTGAGCTCCATTTTTTACCCATTTAACTGCTTTCTCTTCATCGATTTTAACAGTTACTGGCTCTGTAGTTGGATTGTAGTATCCAATCTCTTCAACAAATCTTCCATCTCTTGGAGATCTTGAATCAGCAACAACTATTCTGTAGAAAGGAGCTTTTTTAGCACCCATTCTTCTTAATCTTATTTTTACTGCCATTATATTTTCACCTCCTTCAAAGGTTATGTGTATTTGAACTTAGAAAGGTAATTTTCCAAACAAGCCTTTTTTACCAAATTTACCAGCCTTGCCTCCCATGCCCTTCATCTGTTTCATCATTTTTTTCATCATCTCGAAGTCTTTTAAAAGTTTATTCACTGCTTGAATAGTTGAACCTGAACCATCTGCAATTCTCTTCTTTCTAGATGGAGAAGAAGACACTATGCTTGGATTTTTTCTTTCCTTTGTAGTCATGGAATGTATTATTGCTTCCATGCTGCCCATATTTTTCTCACTTTGTGAAAAATCTACACCCTTTAATTCCTTTGCATTAAAGCCTGGAATCATTTCAACCAACTTGCCCATAGGTCCTAAATTTTTCATTTGATTCATAGTCTCTAAAAAGTCCTCAAGATTGAATTCTTGATTCATCATTCTGTTACCGAGTTCTGTAGCTTTCTTCTCATCGATAGCTGATTGAGCTTTCTCAATTAAAGAAAGTACATCTCCCATACCAAGTATTCTTGATGCCATTCTCTCTGGGTGGAAGATTTCCAAATCTGTCATCTTCTCTCCCATACCTACATATTTTATAGGTTTTTCAGTGATTGCCTTAATTGATAGTGCAGCACCACCTCTGGTATCACCATCCAACTTGGTAACGATAACGCCTGTAATATCTAGTGTATTATTAAAGGTTTCAGCTACATTTACTGCATCTTGACCTGTCATAGCATCTACAACTAATAAAATTTCTGATGGATTTATTGAAGCTTTTATATCTTCAAGTTCTCCCATCAGCGCTTCATCTATGTGAAGTCTTCCTGCCGTATCCACTATAACTACATTAGCTCCAATGCTCTTAGCATGTTCAATGGAAGCTTTTGAAATATCTACTGGGCTATTTTTATCTCCCATAGTGAATACAGGTACATCTATTGACTTTCCTACAACTTGTAGTTGTTTTATAGCTGCTGGTCTATAAACGTCACAGGCTACTAGTAATGGCTTTTTATTGCTTTTTCTAAGATTTAGAGCCAGCTTTCCTGCCATGGTTGTTTTACCTGCACCTTGGAGACCAACTAACATTATCATTGTTATTCCATTGTTGACAAATTCTATTTTCTTTTCAGTGGTTCCCATTAACTCAGTTAATTCTTCATTAACTNNGGTGTTAAACTTTCCATAACTTGATCACCAAGACATTTTTCACTGACAGACTTTACAAAGTTTTTAACAACTTTATAATTTACATCCGCTTCTAAAAGAGCAAGTTTTACTTCTCTCATAGCCTCTTTAATATCTTTCTCTGAAAGCTTACCTTTACCCTTTAGCTTTTTTATGGTCTCTTGTAATTTGGAAGATAGTCCTTCAAAAGCCATATGAAAACCTCCTATACATTCTCTTCTATATCTTTAATTATATGGTCTATTTCTTTTTTTATATTTTCTTCAGAAGTAGTACCTTTTAACCCTTTTAATTTGTTAATAATTTCAGTCTTAGAGTTTTCTATAGCTAAGGTTTTTTTCATTAAGTGAAGTTTACTTTCATACTCTTCTAAAAGATTACCACATCTTTTAATTAAGTCATGAATTGCTTGCCTACTAGTATTATTAACTTCTGCTATTTCTGATAGAGATAAGTCATTATTATAATATAAATCCATAATATCTCTTTGTTTATCAGTAAGTAATGAGTTATAAAAATCTAGTAAAATTGATATTTCAACTCTTTTTTCCATATAATCACCCAACTCACAAAACTTATATTAACAAATTAATTTTAAGCTGTCAAGTATTTTTACTTAACAGTTAAAATAAAGCTTCTACAAAATCTCTAGAATTAAATTCTTGAAGATCATCTATACCTTCCCCTACTCCTATATATCTAACTGGAATATTTAAAGTATGTTTTATAGAGATAACTATACCACCCTTAGCTGTACCATCTAGCTTTGTTAGAATTATACCATCTATAGGACATATCTCCATAAATTGTTTTGCTTGAATAACTGCATTTTGTCCAGTAGTAGCATCTAAAACTAGTAAAGTTTCCTTTCTAGCTTCTCCATACTCTCTATCGATAACTCTATTAATCTTTCCAAGTTCATCCATAAGATTTTTCTTATTATGAAGTCTACCTGCAGTATCACAAATTAACACATCAACTTTTCTAGCCTTTGCAGCCTGTACTGCATCGTATATAACAGCTGCTGGATCTGAACCTTCTTGATGTTTTATCATATCCACATTAGCTCTATTACTCCAAACTTCTAATTGATCTATAGCTGCCGCTCTAAAAGTATCTGCTGCTGCTAATAAAACCTTATAATTATTATTTTTTATTCTAGCAGCCATTTTTCCAATGGATGTAGTTTTACCTACTCCATTAACACCAATGACTAATCTTACTTCTGGTGTTGATTCAGGTATTATTGAGGTTTCATAGTCTCCTAGCATATCCATAATTATAGATTTCATAGCTGGAAGTATCTCTTCAGTATCATTGATTCTTTCAGAAACAACCTTTTTTCTAAGCCTTTCAATAATTTCTACTGAGGTTTCTACCCCTATATCGCTAGTTATTAATACTTCTTCTAGTTCTTCATATAAATCATCATCTATAGTAACTGCAAGTTTTAATACTTGAGTCACTGCATCATTTATAGTATTTCTAGTTTTGCTAAGCCCCTGTTTTAACTTATCAAAAAATCCTCCAAACATATTAAGCCTCCTTATTTCTTATTAAATTCCATGGATACTACCTTAGATACACCCTTTTCTTCCATAGTAACTCCATAAATCATATCACTGGTTTCCATGGTTCCTTTTCTGTGAGTTATTACTATGAATTGTATGTTTTCAGAGAATTTTTTTAAAAATTCTCCATATCTAAGTACATTAGCATCATCTAACGCTGCCTCAATCTCATCTAGTATGCAGAATGGAGTTGGCTTCATCTTTAGTATTGCAAATAGTAGTGCAATGGCTGATAAAACCTTCTCTCCTCCTGAAAGTAGATTTATATTTTGAAGTTTTTTTCCTGGTGGCTCTACATCTATTTCAATCTTACAGGTTAGCTCATCATCACCTTGAAGACTTAAATCAGCACTTCCACCCTTAAATAACTCCTTAAAAGTCTCATTGAAGTAAATCCTGAGCTGCTTAAAATTCTCCATAAACACATCTCTCATCTTTTCAGTTATCTCGCCTATGAATTCAATTATTTCTTCCTTAGACTTAACTAAATCTTCCCTCTGTGTACTCATAAAAGTATACTTTTCATTTACTTCTTTAAATTCTTCTATGGCACCTAGGTTAACTACTCCAAGAGCAGTTATTCTCTTTTTCAATTCTGCAACTTCATTCTTTAATATAGCTATATCATAACCCTCTAGTTTAAAACTTAATCCTTCTGCAAAGGTAAGATTATACTCTTCATTAAGCTTCTTCAATAGAACTTCTTCTTCTGATTCAATTTTAGCCAAAGAAATCTGATTTTTATGAATTTCTTTTTCTAGTTTATCTAATTGTAAATCAATATCTTCAATTTTTGAAGTTATAACTGGAATTTTAT
Source organism: Clostridium sp. UBA5119 (assembly GCF_002414285.1). NCBI lineage: Bacteria > Bacillati > Bacillota > Clostridia > Eubacteriales > Clostridiaceae > Clostridium > Clostridium sp. UBA5119. The sequence continues at coordinate 44,739 of NZ_DHYX01000039.1, forward strand.
CTTTTATCTTTAACTTTTCTACTTGGGTTTCTTCAAAAAACTGCTCTAACTCCTTAAGTAACTTAATAATTTCCTTAGTATTTTCAGTACTTTTAGATATGTTTATTCTATATTCTTCCTTAGCTAAAGTGGATGTTTCTATATTTTTCAAATTGCTTTCAATTAGACTTTTCTCAATATCTACTGCCTGGGTCATCCTATCTAATTCTTGAATATTATTACTTATAACTTCTAAAAGCTTTGCTTTATTTATTTTTATAGAGGTTAATTCATCTTTAATGGCATCTATATATAAATTTTTGCCTTTAGTTTTATTGTTATGCTCATCATATTGACCTTCTAATTCAATTATCTTATCTTTAAGCTCAGTTAATTCCTGCTGTGAAAAAGTTAATTTAGCTTTTAAGGCTTTAATTTTCTCCTCTTCCTTACCCAGATTTTCGCTAGCTTTTTGAAGTTCTCTTTTGTTTCTCAGTTCCTCTTCTGTAACCCTGGATATTTCACCCTTAATCTTTGTTATATTAATACTCTCGTAATGTATTTCATCTCTTAAGTTAAGACCTCTATCATCTAGTTCTTTAATCTTAACATTAACTGATGTTATTTCTTCATTTTTAAGAGCAACTACTCCGTGACTTTCTTCTACTTCCTCAGTTAATTTTTCAATTTCTCTCTTTCTACCAATTACGTTAGCATTTTTAGAATAACTTCCTCCCGTTAGTGATCCCCCCGGATTAAAGACTTCTCCATCTAAAGTAACAATTCTATATTTATAGCCACAAACTTTAGATATATGTAGTCCATTATCCATAGTATCACATACAAGAGTTTTGCCCAAAACTTGATCGATTACACCCTTAAATTTATCTTCAAATTCTATAAGTTCACTAGCTNNATGCCTATATATCCCTTAGTATGCCTTACAGTTTTATCTACCACTAGGTTCTTACCCTTTACTATATTTATAGGCATAAAGGTTGCTCTTCCTATTTTACTACTTTTCAAGTAATTAATAAGATTTTTTGCTATATGTTCATCCTTGGTGACAATATTAGATATGCTAGCTCCCATAGCAATCTCTATAGCTCTTTCAAACCTCTTTGGAACCTTTATTATATCTCCAAGTACATAGCAATCCTCATTTGCTCTATAATCTTTACTATTCTCTATGTGTTGCATTAGAAGTTTTACAGATCTATTATATCCTTCATAGGAATTCTCTAAAGTTACCAAAGCATTTAGCCTAGCTTCTTTATTTCCTTGCTCTCTCAATATTTCTTTTAATTTTTTTTCTAAGATCTCTAAGTCATGCTTACACTTAGATAGTTTTTTTCTATTTTCCTTAACTTCCTCTTCATATTTCTCAATACTAATACTAGCCTTATTCTCTTCTTCTATTAAATGATTCTTAGTCTTGTTATTTATTAATATAGAATTTTTAAAAGTTTGAACATCTAATATTAAATTTTCTACATTTCCACTACTAATTTCGATATTATTTTTTAAAATATCTATTTCGCTAGTTTTAGAATTAATATTATTATAATACTTAAATTTTATCTCTTCTAATTCCTTCAATTTATTATTATCACTAGTTACACTATTTAATACATTTGTTAATTCTAATTGTTTTTTTTCTATTTTATTATTTATGTCTAATTCTTCTTCTTTTAAGGCAGCAATACTCTTTCTTTGGTTTTCTATTTTCAAATACGCTTCTTCAAGATATTGATTTTTTTGCAGTATTTCACTGTTTAATCTATTTATACTGTCTTCTAAATGTAATATTTTTTCTTCAAAGAGTTTAACTTCTCCAATTACTCCTTGATGTTTATTTTGACTTTCATAATAAATCTTTTTCTTTTCTTCTAAAATATTATTTAAAGCTTCTAGCTCTTCATTATTATTTTCATAAGCTAGTTTTAATTCATATTTTTCTTTCTTCAAGGTTTCTATATCTGTAGTTACAGCATTTATTGTGTTGTTGTATCTATCTATGTTAATTTTAGTTTTTTCCAAAAAATCTATGATTATATTAACTTCCTTTACTTTTATCTCTTCAGAAGCTTCTAAAAATATTTTGGCTTTTTCACAATCTTCTTCTAAGGATGGAAGCCTTTCTTCATAGGTAGAAATAATATCATTTATTCTAATAAGATTTTGCTCCGTGTTATCTAGTTTCTTCTCAGCCTCTTCTTTTCTTGTTTTATATTTTACTATACCTGCGGCCTCTTCTAATAACTTTCTTCTATCCTCTGACTTAGCACTTAAGATTGCATCAATTTTACCTTGTCCTATTAAGGAATATCCTTCCTTACCTATACCTGTATCCATAAATAAAGCTTGTACATCTTTTAATCTACACACAGTATTATTTATTAAATACTCACTTTCACCTGATCTATATAATCTTCTTGCAACGGTTACCTGAGAATAGGCTATATCTAAGTCAGAATCGCTATTATCTAAAGTAAGAGAAACTTGAGCAAGCCCTACAGGTTTTCTATATTGAGTACCTGCAAAGATTACATCTTCCATTTTATCTCCTCTAAGATTCCTAATACTTTGTTCACCCAGCACCCACCTTACAGCATCTGAGATATTACTTTTTCCACTTCCATTGGGACCTACAACTACAGTTACACCTTTTTTAAATGTAAGCTCTGTCTTATCTGCAAAGGATTTGAATCCTCTTATTTCGATAGATTTTAAGAACATCTATTCACACTCCTAAGCTCCTAAGATTATAGGTAAAATAAGTACTGCAGCCATAGCAATGCATATACAAGTAGTTATTATTTTTATATACTTTTCTCTTTTCTTCTTAGTCATCCTCATAAAATCCACTCCTAACTTTAATTTAAAGAAAATATCCTATAATCTTACTAGGATACTTTAAAATATATATTTACTTTAACCTATATAATCAAAAGTTTTATTGATATTTAAGTTTTAAATAATCCTTCTGATTAATTATATCTAACTTTGTACCATTATAAAACCCTATGGAAGACTTTCCTATATTTCTTTCTTGAGTTACAAAAATTTCTTTACTCTTTAATTTTTTTAGAAGCAGATTAAAATATTGCTTTTTATTAGAATAAAGCTTAGATATATCTTTAGGGTTTATATATATTTTGAACTTATCCATTTCTTTATCTTTATAGTAATCATAAATCATATCACAGTAGACACTACTCTCCACCAGCTCTCTAAAAGCAGGATGAAAAGGTCCATCTACCACATCTCCATCAGCACTAANNGTAGGTTGAAGTCCAATTCGGATAACCTTTATATCATTACCCTCCATCATTCCATAGACTATCTTACTTATATCTACAGCTTCCTCTAAAGTATATGGTTTATATAGGCCTTCCCTTAAGAGCTTTTCCATAGGAGTTTCCTTAATAACTAGGGATGGGTATATCCTACAGATATCTGGATTCATAGAAATACTTTTTCTTGTAGTTTCAATATCCTTCTCTCTTGTATCTCCTGGGAGTCCTAGCATTATTTGATGCCCTAAGGTGAATCCATATTGCTTTATTAATCTCGATGCCTTCTCCACGTCCTCTGAACTATGCCCTCTTCCTGATTTATGTAAAACTTCTTCATCTAAGGATTGAACTCCTAATTCTATAATATCTACATCAAAACTTTTTAGGTGTTCTAAAATCTCTTGGTCTATATAATCTGGTCTTGTGGATAATCTTATAAATTTAATCTTTCCTATTTTTTTATAGTTTTGAGCTACTGATAATAGTTCTCTTTGGATGCATATATTAATTCCTGTAAAAGTACCACCGAAAAATGATACCTCAATTATAGCATCACTACTATCTATAGTTTCTAAATAATCCTCTATGGTTTTTTTTACATAATCACCGTCTACATTTCCTGCGCTACCTGCTGACCCTGCATCTCCTGTAATACTATCCTGATTACAAAACACACAAGTATGGGGACATCCTATATGAGGTACAAATATAGGTATAATATAATGATTTTTACTCACTAATATCACCCCTCTTAATTAGAACTCCCCTAGCGGCCATTTGTTCAGCTTCTTTCTTACTATACCCTGAACCACTTCCTTTAGCTTCTCCATTAATTAAAACCTTCACAAAAAATTCTCTTCTATGAGGTGGTCCTTCAAAATTAATAAGAGAATAAGAAATATCTACATCTCCATTCTTTTGTAATATTTCTTGAAGCTTTGTTTTATAGTCTAAAATTATCTCATTTTTAACTGCTTTAATAATAATTGAGTTAAAGTTTTTAAGGACAAACTCCTTAGTTACTAAAAGTCCTTCATCTAAGTATACTGCTGCAATAATAGCTTCTACAGCATCAGCTAAAATTGATTCCCTATTTCTACCACCGGTTAATTCTTCACCTTTACTCATATAAATGTATTTTCCTAGTTCCCACTTCTTAGCTATTTCAAATAAAGAATTTTCACATACAATTAAAGCTCTTACCTTAGTAAGGTATCCTTCTGTTTCATCTATGTGATTAGTAAATAAATATTCAGATATAATTAATTCTAAAACTGTATCTCCTAAGAATTCTAATCGTTCATTGAATGCAGTGTTTCTTTCATTAGCATAAGAACTATGAGTTATTGCTGTTTGTAATAAAGTTAACTCTTTAAAGTCAATACCTAATTTATTTTTTAATTCTAATGTACTTTTTAATACTTTCATCTTTTTACCTCTTTCGCCAAGGTTTATTCTTCAATTTATCTAAATAACCTACCAACTTAATATTATTATTCAAGTGGATAAATTCAAGAATAAATCTAAAAATAAGGTTCCGCATTTCTACGGAACCTGCTGATATTATTCTTCTACTCGTGCTTTTATGTAGTCAACTACATCTCCAACACTAGTTATTTTTTCTGCATCTTCATCAGGGATTTCCATGTCAAATTCCTCTTCAAGGGCCATAATTAACTCAACTAAGTCCAATGAGTCTGCTCCTAAATCATCAACAAATCCAGAGTCCATAGTTATATCATTTTCATCTATGCTTAGTTGCTCCGCGATTTTTGCTCTTATCTTTTCAAACATTTTATATACCTCCTAAAAATTCAATATAATATCACTATTTAATATAATAGCATATTGGATAATAATCAACTGTTTATTTACAAATACTATATTATAATATACTAAACCTACAAAATTTTATTCACTTATTTTAATTTTTTTATTTTTCTTCTTTAAAAGCATCTTTAACTTTATCTAATACTTTTGTATCATAATAGGTTTTAGAAAGTTTAATTGCATTTTTTAAAGCCTTGGCATCTGAGCTTCCATGAGCTTTTATGCAAATACCATCAACCCCTAAAAATGCAGCTCCACCGTATTCTTTATAGTCATAGTGCTTTTTAAAGCTCTTAAATACAGGCTTTAATAATAGTCCGCCTATTTTTGTTGTTGTGGAACTCATTATTTCATTTTTAAGCTCACTTAATATGGTTTCTGCAACGCCTTCATACATCTTTAATACGGTATTACCTACAAAGCCATCACATACAAGGACATTTACTTCTCCTTTAGGAATTTCTCTCGGCTCTACATTTCCTATAAAATTTAAATTCTCTTGTTTTAAAAGTTGATAAGCTTCCTTGGTTAATTCATTCCCCTTTTCTTCCTCTGATCCTATATTTATAAGTCCTACAGTAGGATTTTCAACAGATAATACACTTTCAAAGTATACCTTACCCATTTGAGCAAACTGAGTTAAATAATGGGGTTTACAATCTGCATTAGCTCCTACATCTATTATCATAAATGGACCATTTTTACCTGGCATAACTGGTGCTAGTGCTGGTCTGCTTATCCCTTTAATCCTCTTTACAATAAGAGTACAACCTGCTAAGAAGGCTCCTGTACTTCCAGCAGATACAATGGCATCTGCTTCCTTATTCTTAACTAATTCTAAAGCTTTAACAAGAGATGAATCCTTTTTAGTCTTTAGAGCTTTTACTGGTGCTTCATTAGTTGAAATAATTTCAGTAGTATTTAAAATAGTTATTCTTCCTTTGGTATATTCATATTTTTCTAATTCTTTTTTTATAAGATCTTCTTGACCTGTAATTATTATATCTATATTATATTCTTTTTGTGCAAGAACACAACCTTCTACTATAGCTTCAGGTGAATTATCTCCACCCATTCCATCAACTACAACCTTCATAGTAACTCCTTTCATGATTTTAAAATATTTAAATACATTATATATTTTTTTCATTTAAATTTCCACATAAAAATAAAAAGAAAGTCTATCGACTTTCTTCTTATTCCTCAGTTGAAACAACTTCTCTATTCTTGTAGTAACCACAGTTCTTACAAACTCTGTGAGCAAGCTTCATTTCGTGGCATTGAGGACACTCTACTATTCCTGGTAAACCAAGTTTAAAAGTTTGAGCTCTTCTTGAATCTCTTCTTGCTTTTGAAAATTTTCTAGCTGGATTTCCCATTATTACACCTCCTTATGGTTAGAAAACATTTGTGATAGCTTTTCAAGTCTAGGGTCTACATAAAAATCAGTACAAGAACATTGTCCTGAATTTAAATCTTTCCCACAAGTCTGGCATAAGCCTTTGCAATCCTCTTTACATAACCTTTTAACAGGTAGTTCAAGGAGAATACTGTTTTCAATAATTTCATAAATATCTATATTCTCAGAATTGGTTGAGATAATCTCACAATCATCAGTGTTTGATATTTCTTCTTCTATGTGCACCTTAACTTCATAAGAAAAAGCTTTTGTACATCTAGAACAATTTAATAATACTTCAGTATCTACGTCGCCAATAAGTTCTATAACTTCCTTTTTACGACGCAAAAACCCATTAAACTTAATAGACTTGGAGTATTTTACCATTTCACTACCATCGTAAAACTTATCTTTCTCAATTTCGATATCTATATTCTTTCTCTCATAGTTCTTATCATTTAAATCTTTAAAGTTTATAATCATAACAACACTCTAAAAAAACATAATATCCCTGTTTTTTCTCATATAACTAAGAGTAGTTATATATAATGCAAAATGCATAGCTTGAGTAAAGCTCCAACTTCCCTCCTTAAGTTAATTAAATATATCATTCAAACACAAGTTATTATATAAATTATACCGATAAAAGTCAAGGTAATTTACACATGTATATTTTTTCCTTAAGATAAAAAGCTAATTTTTTACTCAAGCAGATAAATATTTTTACTATTTTGAAGTAAGTTCTTTAGTATCTCTTGCTATTACTAACTCTTCATTTGTAGGAATAACAAATACTTTTACTTTAGCTCCATCTTTGCTTACTTCTGTAGATTTTCCTCTAACATTATTCTTAGCATCATCTATTTCAATACCTAAGAATTCTAAGCCTTTGCAAATTTCTGCTCTAGTTTCTATAGCATTTTCTCCAAGTCCTGCTGTAAATACAACTGCATCTACTCCGCCCATTGCTGCAGCATAAGCACCGATCATTTCTCTTACTCTGTAGTTATATACATTTAAAGCAAGAATAGCTCTTTCATTTCCTTCTTTAGCAGCATCTTCTATGTCTCTAAAATCACTACTTACTCCTGATAATCCAAGAACTCCTGATTGTTTGTTCATTAAATTATCAACTTCTTTAGCTGTCATTTTTCCTTCATTCATTAAGAATGTAACTATAGCAGGGTCAATGTTTCCACATCTAGTTCCCATTGCTATTCCTTCAAGTGGAGTGAATCCCATGCTTGTATCTACACAATGGCCATCTTTTATAGCAGCTAAGCTAGCTCCGTTTCCAAGATGACAAGTAATGATTTTAACATCTTTTATGTCTTTGCTCATTAATTTAGCACATTCTGCTGATACATATTTATGTGATGTTCCGTGGAAACCATATTTTCTTATTCCATACTTAGTGTATAGCTCATATGGTAGTGGGTACATATAAGCAGTTTTTGGCATTGTTTGATGGAATGCTGTATCGAATACTGCAACCATTGGAGTGTTTGACATTAAGCTCTTGCAAGCATTAATTCCAATTATGTTTGCTGGATTATGAAGTGGTGCAAGTTT
>NZ_DHYX01000039.1:52831-89205 GCF_002414285.1 Clostridium sp. UBA5119
ATTTTTCTCCACCATGAACAACTCTGTGTCCTACTGCTGATATTTCATCCATTGAAGAAATAACTCCATGGTTACCATCTACTAATGCACCTAAAACTAATTTTATTGCATCTTTATGGTCAGCCATTGGTTGCTCTATTATATATTTATCTCTTCCTGGAACCTTTTGATTTAAAATTGAACCTTCAATTCCTATTCTTTCAACTAATCCTTGTGCTAAGCTCTCTTCTGTTTCCATGTTTATTAATTGGTACTTTAATGAAGAACTTCCACAGTTTATTACTAATACTTTCATTCTCATTTCCTCCTGACGCATTTGTAATATATTAATATATTAATATATTAATATATTAATATATCATTATATTAGATTACAATATAATTTTAATTAAATCAATATAATATTTATTTGTTATTTTGAGCTTGCACTGCTGTAATTGCTACAACATTTACTATATCATCTACACTACATCCTCTTGAAAGGTCATTTATTGGTTTTGCAAACCCTTGACATACTGGACCTATAGCTTCAGCTCCTGCAAATCTTTGAACTAATTTATATCCAATATTTCCTGCTTGTAAATCTGGGAATATTAAAACATTGGAATTTCCTGCTACTGTACTATTTGGTGCTTTAAGACTTGCTACTTTATCAACTATAGCTGCATCTAATTGTAATTCTCCATCTATTGCAAGATCTGGTCTAGCTTCTTTTGCCATTCTTGTAGCTTCAACAACCTTATTTACATTTTCATGTTTAGCACTTCCCATAGTTGAGAAAGATAACATTGCAACCTTTGGATCTATTCCACATAGAGTCTTTGCATTTTCTGCTGTACTTATAGCTATTGATGCAAGCTCTTCTGATGTTGGATTAGGATTAACTGCACAATCTCCAAATAATAGAGTACCATTATCTCCATATGAAGAATTTTCAAGTTCCATAACGAAGAAGCTTGAAACAACTTTTATTCCTGGAGCTGTTTTTATAATTTGAAGTCCTGGACGTAATAAATCCCCTGTGCTATGTACTGCTCCTGAAACTAATCCATGGGCATCTTCTAGTTTAACCATCATTGTTCCATAATAAACGGGGTCTTTAACTGTTTGTAATGCTTTTTCCTCTGTAACACCCTTGTTTTTTCTAAGTTCATAAAATGCTTTTGCATACTCTTCAGTCTTAGGTGATACTTCAGGATCTACAATTTCAATTCCCTCAATATTTACCCCGAAATTCTTAGCATTTTCCTTAATCTTATCCTGGCTACCTACTAATATAACTTTAGCTATTTTATTTTTATGGATAATTTCTGAAGCCTTTAAATTTCTTTCTTCTTCACCTTCTGGAAGTACTATTGTCTTCATCTCTTGTTGTGCTAATTTCCATACCTTTTGTGTAAAACTCATTTTTCTTACCCCTTTCAGTAAAAATATTCTAAATATCCCTTATTACTATACCCCTTTTCATATATATTTTTCAACCTCTATATTGAATTTTTTTGACTTAATTTAATAATTAGGCTATCATAATTAACATTTTTTTGATATAATCTATGGTTATATGAGTACAGGAGGTAATTTAAATGAAAATATCAGGAATTATTGTGGAATATAATCCTCTTCACAATGGACACCTTTTTCATATAAATAAAACTAAAGAATTGACTAATAGTGATTTAATTATTGCAGTTATGAGTGGAAACTTTAATCAAAGAGGTATTCCCTCTATAGTAGATAAATGGAAAAAAACATCAATGGCTTTAAATAATGGGGTAGATATTGTTTTAGAACTCCCTGCAATATACAGCCTATCTTCTGCGGAATTCTTTTCTTATGGTTCCATAAGTCTTCTTAATAGTCTAGGGATAGTAGATTCAATTTGCTTTGGAAGTGAATCAGGTGATATAGACTTTCTTAAAGAAATATCTGATCTACTAGTAGAAGAACCCCCTTTATTTAAGTCCTTATTGAAAGAAGAATTAGGTAGAGGATTACCTTTTCCAAAGGCTCGTTCTTCAGCTTTAATTCATTATTTAAATAAAAAAAATTATTATAATGAAAAAGACATAGCTGACTATCTAAATTCTTCTAACAATATTTTAGGTGTTGAATACCTTAAGAGCTTAAAAAAGCTTCATAGTAATATTGTACCCTATACTATAAAAAGGGAAGGTGGGGATTACAATAGTACTAATTTAAATAATATCTTCTCAAGTGCTACTGCTATTAGAAAATCCTTGAAATCAAATACTTCAATGGAAGAATTAATATCTCATATTCCTCCTAGTGTTTACGCGGATATTGTAGAACTTAAAAACAAAAATTATAATTTTCCCTTTGATTACATGATATATCCATATATAAAGTATAAGGCTATAACTAGCAAAAATAACTTTTTCGAATTAATTCCGGATGCTTCTGAAGGTCTCCATAATAAGATATTAGCTACCATAAAAGATGCTAAAGATTATGAACATTGTATTGAAATGATAAAAAGTAAACGATATACCTACACTAGAATTAGTAGAATATTATGTCAGTATTTTCTAGGCTTTTATGAATACAATACCTTAGAAATGCGTAAAGACCCTTGTCCATATGCCCGTATTTTGGGCTTCACTAAACATGGAGCTATGGCATTAAAATCAATGAAGAACAATTCTTCTATACCAATATATTCAAAACTACCAAAGGATATAAACCCTACCTTAAAATTAGATTTACAATGCACTAGTGGCTATAGTATTCTAAATCCTTCCATAAGTGCTATGGAAGATTATCTGCAAAGCCCGATTATATTATAAACATAATTCTTCAAGGAACCATACTAAAACAACCTAAATCTTAAATTAATTTTTAGTGAATTGTTTTGTAAGTACCTTGAAGATTTTATTTTACCTATATTTTGTTATCATATATTCCCAAGATAAAAAATATATTTAAGTATATCAATTTAAAAGGATTATTTTAATGAAGGCATTATTTTTTATTGTAATTGCGCTTATTATATTTTTAATATATTTATTATTTAGGAAATCATCAAAAAACCTTCTGCTTACAACAATATTTTCTCTCTTAATTATTTACATCATACTAAATCCTAAAGATTGCATAGCCTTTACTATAAATGGAGCTAAACTGTTTTTTTACTCAGTATTTCCATCACTATTCCCCTTCTTGGTCATAGTTAACTTAATTTTTTCTTTTGGTGGCATAGAAATTTATTCAAAATTTTTAGGTAAATTACTATGTACCCCCTTAAGACTACCAAAGGAGTGTAGTGTAGTTATTTTAGCTAGTTTGTTTTGTGGATATCCTCTTGGTTCCAGATATGCTTGTGAACTCTATGAAAGGAAGGTTATTGATAAATCAACTTTTGAAAGACTTTTAAATATAGCCACCAATGGAAGTCCTCTGTTTATTATAGGTACTGTTGGTACTGCAATGCTTCATAGTACATTTCTAGGTTATATCCTTCTTATTTCTAATGCTTTATCTTGTATTGTTATGGGGTTAATATTACCTACTAAAAAGACTAATAAATATACTATATATAGCAATTCTTCTGTTGCTGCTACACAGATAAAAGAAAACCTTAACTTCGGGGTGGCTATGAAAAATGCCCTTGAAGATGCTACCAAAACCTGCTTATCAATAGGTAGTTTTGTAGTTATTTTTTCTGTAATTATAAACATAATAAAAAGCAGTGGAGTATATCACACTGCCCTTATTTCTTTATGTAGTTCTGGTATTATTAATTACAATCTACTTGATGGAATCTTCCTTGGATTTATAGAAATTACAAATGGATGTAACATTGTAGCTACAAGCTCCTTAACCCTAAATATTAAAATTCTTATATGTAGCTTTTTAATAGGTTTTAGTGGATTATCTATAACCTTCCAAGTATATTCCTTTGTTTACAAATATAAGGTATCAATGAAAAAATATATATTCCTAAAAGTTGTTCAAGGAATGATATGCACCTTAATAACATTGTTATTTTTAAAGCTACCATTTTCTCTAGTTAATCAGGAAACTTTTTTCATAAACAATACTATTCTATCATCTAAATCAGGGTTTTTGATCCTACTAATATTTATATTTTCTATCCCTGTCATATTTAAAAAGTTACGAGATTGTTTTTAGTCATTTCCTAATTCTTTAATATTTTCTCTTACCTTAGATGTAGTGGAAGAAATTTCTTTATATAATTTTACAAGCATTTCTTCCATTTCATTTTGTATAACTTTTAAAGACTCTTCTCCTATAATGTCTATATCCTTTTGTAAATTACTTAAAGTACTATCTGCATAATTCATAACTCCAAATTTTAAATCCTTAGCTTGCTTATTAGCTTCACCTTTAATTTTTTTAGCTTCCTCATTAGCACTTTCTAATATTTCTTCTGCTTCTTTTTTAGCAGTTACTAACACATCACAGTTTTCATATTCTTGTTGTGCTCTTTTTCTACTATCCTCAATAATATGTTCTGCTTCACTTCTTGCTTCGTCTAAAATTATTTCTTTACGATTCATTAAATTTTTAGCTTCTTCAAATTCATCTGGTAGTAATTTTCTCATTTCATTAAGAGTTCTTAAGACCTCTTTTTTATTAATAGATACTTTACCGACTAAATTCTTTGGTGACATGTCAATAGTTTGTTGTAGATAATCTAATAGTTCTAATACCTTCACTATAATTCCCCCTCAAAACTTTTAGCTCTCTCTCTAATTTCATTTTCTAACTCTTTTGGAATTAATCCATCCAAGTGTCCCTTAAACAAAGCCACTTGCTTTATAGCTGATGAACTAAGATAAGAGTACTTAGAGTTGGTCATCATAAACATAGTTTCTTTTGTTTTATCAAGCTTTTTATTCATTAATGCCATTTGAAACTCATAATCAAAATCTGACATAGATCTAAGTCCCTTAACCATTACATCACTGTCTTCTGCTTCCATAAAATCCACTAAAAGACCTGTAAAACTTTTTACTTTTACATTTGGTAAATCTTTAACCACTCTCTCAATTTGATCAATTCTTTCTTCAATACTAAACCAGCCACTTTTGTTAGGATTTAGTAATACAGCTACTGTAACCTGATCAAATACGTATGAACATCTTTTTATAATATCTAAGTGACCATTTGTTATTGGGTCAAAACTGCCTGGATAAACTGCTTTAATCATTTTTTACTCCTTAAATTCATAGAAACATACAGTGGTGTTTCCGTATTTTCTTTGGTCTATTAAAACAATGTCTTCATAACCTTCACAAATTTCTTCACCTGAATCTATTTTCGTTACAATTAAGCCATCTCTTTGTAGTAAATTATGTTTTTTTATAAGTTCTAGAGCTGGTGGAATCATATCCTTTGCATAAGGTGGGTCTATAAATATTAAATCAAATACCTTGCCTATTCTCCCAAACTCCTCTAAGTATTTGTATGAATCACCTTTATAAGATGTACAGAAATCTTCAAATTTTAAATTTTTAATATTTTCTTTTAAATATTTATAAGTTACGTCTCCCATGTCTATTAAATGACACTCTTTAGCTCCTCTACTTGCAGCCTCTAGACCTAAGCTTCCTGTACCAGAAAACTGATCTAAAACTATACTGCCTCTTACTCTATTTTGTATTATGCTGAAAATTGATTCTTTAACTCTATCAAGAGTAGGTCTAGTGCCCATCCCCTCTGGTGATAGTAACTTTCTTCCTTTAGCTTTTCCTGCAATTACTCTCATTTTTATCTCCTTTGACCTTAGTTAAAGCAAATATAACTAGTGCTTTTTTCTAGGTTAATCATTATTTCTTTAAGTATTCTTTTGTTTTCTTCATCCTTGTTATTAATAAATTTCTTAGCTTCATGATTTGCTATTTTAAATAGTTGAAAATCCTCTGATAAATCACTAAGAATTAATCCATTTTCACCAGATTGTCTAAGTCCAAACATTTCTCCACTTCCTCTTAATTTTAAATCTTGTTCCGCTATATAAAAACCATCATTGCTATTTTTCATTATGTCCATTCTCTTTTTAGTTGTTTCACTTTTTATATTAGCTACAAGAACACAATAAGATTTATGAGATCCTCTTCCAACTCTTCCTCTTAACTGATGCAATTGAGATAATCCAAACCGCTCTGCATTTTCTATAATTATAACCGTTGCATTAGGTACATTTACACCTACTTCAATAACCGTAGTGGATATTAACACCTTAATATTTCCTTCTTTAAATTCATTCATAATTAAATTTTTATCTTTATTACTCATTTTACCATGAAGAATGGCGATTTCCATACTTTTAAAGTAAGTTTTTTTTAGCTCTTCATATAATGCTGTTACAGAACTTAATTTCATATCTTCATTTTCTTCAACCAATGGACAAACTACATAAATCTGTCTTCCTTTTTTTATCTCCTCTAAAGCAAAGTTATATATTCTCCCCTTTTCCTGAGTAGATAAATAATAGGTATCAATCGGTTTTCGCCCTGGTGGTAAAGTATCAATTATCGATACTTCTAAATCTCCATAAAGATATAAACATAAAGTCCTTGGAATAGGTGTAGCACTCATTACAAGTACATCAATATCTTCACGCTTATTTCCAAATCTAGTTCTTTGACCAACACCAAATCTATGCTGCTCATCAGTTATTATAAGTCCTAAGTTTTTAAACTGGACATTATCTTCTATCAAAGCATGAGTACCTATTATTAAGTCTATTTCACCTTTTAATAACTTTTCTTTTATAAGGTTTTTATTTTTTTCTGTGGTACTACCTGTTAATAACTCTATAGTAATATTAAAATCCTTAAAGATTTTTTCTGCCTCGTAGTAATGCTGTTTTGCCAATATTTCTGTAGGCGCCATCATGGCACCTTGATAACCATTCATAATAACATTAAAAAGGGCAATAAAAGCAACTATAGTCTTACCACTACCTACATCTCCTTGAACTAATCTATTCATAGGACTGGGTTTCTTTTGATCTCTTAATATTTCTCTAACAGTTCTAGTTTGTGCATCTGTTAACTGAAAAGGTAACTTATCCTTTAAATCTTTCAGCTCCTTTGATATGGAAAAGGAAATTCCCTTAGAATTAATACTTCTATTTTTTAAGGCCATAAGCTTTAAAGAGTATGTAAATAACTCTTGGAACTTTAATCTTCTTCTTGCCTCTTCTAATAACTTTAAACTTTTGGGATTATGTATATTTCTTATAGCACTATCCAAAGACATAAAATCATGTTCATCCAAAATTGACTTTGGTAAATTTTCTTGTATTTTTACTGTGTTTAAAGTTTCTGTAACGATTTTATTTAAAAAAGTATTAGAAATATCGTCCCTTAACGGATATCTTGCCATAATATCCGTACTCTCTGTAGTAGTATTTCTCATTATGGTTCCATTTTTAATTATAAAATCTCTACCTTGTTTCTCTATAATGCCACTTATAACATATCTACTGCCAATTCTAAAACTACTTTTCACATAGGGCTGATTAAACCATATTCCCTTAACTACTCTTCCTTTATGAATAAATCTAATGGTTGTAAGTATTTTTCCTGTTTTTGTCCTTATGTCAGGTAAAATTCTCTCCACTCCAACCTCTAATATTATCTTTCCCTTAGAATCCACTTCATCTAAATCTTCAACAATAAAGATACTCTCATAATCCCTTGGAAAGTATAACAATAAATCTAAAATACTATATATTCCACATTTACTCAATTTCTCAGCCATTTTAGGCCCTACACCTTTAATTGCTGTAACACTACTATAAATATTCACCTTATCAACTCCATATGGCTAACATAGAAAAAAAGCCCTAAGGCTTTTATTCTACTGATGTAATAAAATAGTATAATGGTTGCTCACCATTAAAACATTGAACATCCATGTCTGGATATGCTTCTTCTAATTCTGATACTAACTGGTTAACCTTATCCTCTTCACAGTCTTCACCATAGAATATAGTAATAAGCTCGTTATCTTCATTTACCATGTTTTCTATAAGCTTTTTACATACAGCATATACATCCTGACCTATTTCATTTATTTTTCCTTCTAATAATCCTAGAATATCTCCCTCTTTAATATGTCTACCATTGTCTTCGGTATCCTTAACCGCATAGGTTACTGAACCAGAAGTAACAGTTTCTATAGTTTCATTCATAGCTGCTTCATTTTCTTCTGAAGTACCATCTGGATTAAACATAGTTATAGCTGTAATTCCTTGAGGGATAGTTTTTGTAGGAATTACTATAACCTTTTTATCTTCTATTAAATCTACAGCTTGTGTAGCTGCCATTATTATATTTTTATTATTTGGAAGAACAAATACTACCTCAGCATTAATTTTATTGATGCTATTAACTATATCTTCTGTACTAGGATTCATAGTCTGACCACCTTCAATAACCTGATCTACTCCAAGATCTTTAAATATTGAAGAAATCCCATTACCTCTAGCTACAGTTACAAATCCATAAGCTTTAGGATCCTCTTTTAATTCTTCCACTACTGCGTCATTGCTACTTTCATCTATGCCTAATAAAGATCTGTGTTGTTCTCTCATATTTTCAATTTTAATTTTTGAAAGATCTCCAAAGGTTACTGCTTTAGATAAAACTGCTCCTGGATCATTAGTATGGACATGAACCTTAGTTATATCCTCTAATCCTACAAGAACTAATGAATCACCTTGAGATTCAAGGAAATCTTTAAATTTTGGTATATCTTTTACTTCATTAAGTATGATAAACTCTGTGCAGTATCCAAATTTAATATCTTCTGGATCCATATTTAGCTCTGGAATATCATAATTATTTTCTGATTCACCTTCTAAATCATTAATTAAAGAAACTTCACTTTTATTTTTTAGAACTTCTAACATACCTCTTAATATTATTAATAATCCCATTCCACCAGCATCTACTACCTTAGCTTGTTTTAACTGTGGTAACATTTCTGGAGTCTTATCAAGCATCTTTTTACTTTCTTTACATACTTCTTCAAATAATTCAACTATATTTTCAGCTTCACTGCAGATAGCAGCTTCTCCCGCCGCTCTAATTATAGTTAAAATCGTTCCTTCTGTTGGTCTCATAACTGCTTTATAAGCAAAATTTGAGCCTTCTACAAAAGAATTCTTAACTTCCTCTATAGTTGCCTCCTCTGCATTTTCAAGCCCCTTTGCGATACCTCTTAAAATCTGAGAAAGAATAACTCCAGAGTTTCCTCTAGCCCCCATTAAAGCACCCTTGGCTAACTTCTTAGATACTTCTCCTATACCCTTATTCTCTAAACCTTCTATTTCTCTAGCTGCAGCCTTAAAGGTTAAAGACATATTTGTTCCTGTATCTCCATCAGGTACTGGGAATACATTCAAGGAGTTTACATATTCTTTCTGCTTCTCTAATGCATTTGAAGCACTTTTTATCATATTTGAAAAATCACGTCCATTAATCTGTGTATATGCCACTTTATGTTCCCCCTTAAACTCTAATGCCTTGAATATTAACAGTAACTTGAGAAACCTTAACACCTGTAAGATTTTCTAAATTGTATCTAACTGTTTGTATTATATTATTAGCGATTACTGCAATTTTAGTTCCATATTCAACAATTATATATAGTTCTATAGCTATAGCATTCTCTTTTTGAGTTATTTTAACTCCTTTTGCTAGGTTTTCAGCTTTTAATAATTCCCATAAACCATCCTTAGCATTCTTTAAAGCCATGCCAACAACTCCATAGCATTCCATGGTTGATACACCTGCTATATTAGCTATTACATCTTCAGAATAGTATATATTTCCTATTTCAGTTGTTATATTAGCTTTCATAATCAATTCCTCCTTAATTATACCTTATAAACATTTTATATTAACTTAAGATTTAATTCAACTAATATAATTATATATATCGTTGAATTTTATTATAACAATATGTATAATATAATAGTATGTGTTTATTTTTCTTAATACTTGCAACAATCATAGTAATTATGTTAAAATAACTTGTGTTTGATTTATAGCAGTATGTTGAAATTTTGAGGAGGTGTAATATATGTCAAGAAGATGTGAAATATGCGATAAAGGTGTAGTTTCAGGAGTACAATTCTCTCACTCTCACCGTCAATCAAAAAGAAAATGGGCTCCAAACTTAAAAAAAGTTAAAGCTATAGTTAACGGTTCACCTAAGACAGTACACGTTTGTACTAGATGCTTACGTTCTGGTAAGGTTCAACGTGCCGTTTAATTGGTAAAAAAAATGCAACTACCTTTATAGTTGCATTTTTTTATGTGCAAAATTAATAACTATGTTTTTTTCTTACAAAAATTTTAACTATTTTAGATAAAAACTTAGGTAGCTTAATTACTCTTATAGTCACCCTTTAACCTCCTTAACCGATTATTAGCAAAACTTATTCATTATAAACCATCCAGCACATATAATGGCACAACCTATGGCTACCATCCACCCCCAAAATGGAATTAGCATAGCTAATACTATCCCTGCTCCTACAGAACTAACAATAAGTCCCAACCTTTTAGTTGTCCTACTCCTCATACTTACTTCCCCCATAAGCCTTTTTAGTATCATTATATGTATTGACGTAAAAAGTGGTACATAAATAAAAAAATTACAATCATCAATTGTAATAATGACTGTAATCCTATATTTTAAATTTATATTTTATGAACTCTAATTACTATAAGACATCCTTTAGAAAAAGATATGCTAACTTTTTCCTCTTCAAACTCATTAGATACAGTGAGATTGTTTCCTTGTGCTAGCGCAAAATTCTTTAATTTATATTTGACTCCCTCTATAGTTAAATCATGAGTATCTTCTAAATAGCTAAATAGAGAAAATATATCCCCTTTTTTCCCAAAGATATTTGTAGGTTTATCTATAAGATAGATTTCATTATACTCATCTATTATACGACAATTTATTGATTTTTTTAAACCTTCATTGAGAATACATAAATTTGCATAGAAATGGTCAATTCTCTTACCTGTACATCCTAAAAAAATTATTTCTGTAGCTCCTAACTCCACTGCCTTATTAAAAGCTATATGACTATCTGTATAATCCTTCTCCTTTGGAAATCTAATAGTTTTAGAGCTATTACTTATTTCCATATATGTTTTTTCATCAATAGAGTCAAAATCTCCTAACAAATAATTTGGATGTATTTCATGATTTAAAAGAACGTTAGCACCTCCATCAGCTGCTATAATTATAGACTTTTCATTTATATATTTATCTAAAATCTTTTTACTTGGAGGATCTCCTCCTCCAACTATAACTGCTTGCATACTAAAACCCACTTTTTATATTACTTATATTTTTTTCTATTTCATTATTTTTAAATACTGCTGAACCCGCTACTATAGAATTAGCTCCACATTTTACAACTTTACTAACATTGGTTGCATCTATGCCACCATCTACTTGTATATATAATTCTTTATTATATTTATCCTTTAACTCTTTAACCTGTGATATTTTATCTACTGAATACTCTATATATTTTTGACCTCCAAATCCCGGATTAACTGACATGATAAGTACCATATCTAAATCTGGAATTAAGTTTTCTATCATAGAAACAGGAGTACCAGGATTTAATGCTACTCCAGATTTAACTCCTAAGCTTTTAATATATTTTATAGTTCTGTCTATATGTCTATCTGCTTCATAATGAACTGTTATCATGTTAGCTCCTGCATCTACAAAATCTTTTACGTATCTAGCTGGATCTTCAATCATTAAATGTACATCAAAAACTAAGGTTGTAAGATTTCTTATGGATTTTATAACAGGAACTCCAAAGGATATGTTAGGTACAAACATCCCGTCCATAACATCAATATGAACCCAATCCGCTCCATGTTTTTCTATTTCTTTAACCTGCTCTCCTAACCTTGAAAAGTCTGCTGACAATATAGATGGTGATAATTTTATCATTTTCTATTCCCCCTACTAATAATTTCTTCTAATATTTTTATGTAGAATTCATATCTACTTTTATTTATTTGTCCAGATTCTACCTTTTGTTTTACTATACAACCTGGTTCTTTATAATGAACACAATTATTAAACTTACATCCATCTTTAAATTCTTCAAATTCCGGAAACATATGTTGTAGTTCTTCTTTATCTATGAAATCTAATTCCAAAGAAGAAAATCCTGGTGTGTCAACTAAGAATCCATCTTCTATCCTTATGAGTTCACTATGCCTAGTTGTATGTTTTCCTCTTTTTAGTTTATCACTAATATCCCCTGTTTTCATAGCATATCTACCTAAAACTTTATTCAATATAGTAGATTTACCAACTCCAGAAGGCCCACAAAATACAGTAATATTACCCTTTATCTTTTCCTTTAACTGGTCTATTCCAACACTATGTTTTCCTTGTACATACATTATTTCATATCCAGCTTTATTTAACATACTACCTATTTCCTTGCTATAATCACTTTCAATATCCATTTTATTAAAGCAAATAATAGCTACTACATGATTATACTCACATAAAACTAAAAATTTATATAATAAGCTTAAATTCAAATCTGGATTCTTACTAGTAACTACTACAAAAGCTTGAGTTACGTTAGCAACGGCAGGTCTTATAAGTTGATTTCTTCTCTTTAATATTTCCGTTATAACACCCTTCCCATTTTCTTCTTCTATGATTACCTCATCACCAATCATGGGAGTTTCACCCTTATGTCTAAATTTCCCTCTAGCCTTACACTCTATAACTTTTTCTTCAACATCCACATAGTATAATCCACCAATTCCTTTAACTATTACACCTTGCATATATTCCTCCTAAATTTTAACTAATCCTTAGGCAAGTTTATAACTTACCTAAGGATTATTAACTTCATTGGTTAAGGTTCTTCATCTTTGTCATCATCGCCGCCAATATTAGGGGCTTTTATTTGAGCTATAAGATTTATGGTACTTCCTTTATCTAACTTATTACCTTCAGGTACATCTTGACTTATTATAAGACCTTTTCTATCTCCAGTAATAGTTATTCTAAATCCAAGTGAATTAGCTACTGCTTGCGCATCTTCAGTGGTTCTTCCAATGAAATTAGGAACTTCAACCTTACCTTCATCTGGATCCTTATATTGATAGTAATTAACACTTATCTTTTCATTTTCTTGTACTGAAGTCAGAGCAGGTTCACTTTGGTTGAATATCTTTCCATCCCTACTTATATCATCAGTTATTACTGCAGTAGTAGATCCAAGTTTTAGATTTACTACGGCTAATACTTGCTCTGCTTCTTTTAGTGTTAATCCAATGAGATCTGGTACTTGTGTCTTCTTTATCCTAGAACCTTTACTTATAACTATATCTACTGTATCACCTTTTTTAACCTTAGTCTTTGCTACTGGATTAGTACTTATTACTGCGCCTTGTTCTATTTCTTCAGAATAGTCTTCTGTTATCTTTCCCACCTTAAGCCCTTGAGTAACTATATGATCTTGAGCAACACTTTTACCCAGCTTCACAACATCTGGTACCTCAATCTCTCCTGGTCCTGTACTAATCCTTACTCTAACTTCACTTTCTTTTTTTACTGCAGTACCTTCCGATGGAAATACTGCAATTATAGTTCCAGCTGGCTTATCACTAGCTTCCTCTCCTAAGACTACATAAGTCAACCCTAATTTTTCTACAGCATCTTTAGCTTCATCTGCTGTAAGTCCAATTATCTTTGGAACCTTTAATTCGTCTTTTTTAACGTTATCGTTGACTTTATTATATACAGTAGTACCTACAAATACACCTATAAGAATAGTTAATAAAAGAGCCCCTCCAACTATTAGTACCTTTTTCCATGTACTAGTTTTTCTCTTTTCACCATCATAATCTTCATAATCCTCGTCTTCTTCCTCTTCTTCCTCATCATCCATATCTCTATTAGCTAATTTCTTCCCAAGATTGCTAGCATACATAGTATTTTGAATTTGGGTTGCATCCATTACTGTAGTATAATCATTATCCATATTGGAAGGTGTTACTATATACTTATTATTATTTTCTATTCTCATTAAATCTATTAACATATCTGTTACATTATTATATCTTTTTATAACTTCCTTCTGAGTAGCCTTAATTACTAAATTGTTTAGACTATCTGGTACTTCTGGAACTAAAACCTTAGGAGGCACAATAGTATCTTGTATATGTTTAAGCGCCACTGCTACAGCACTTTCTCCATCAAAGGGAACTCTTCCTGTTAGCATTTCATATATCACAATTCCAAAAGAATAGATATCTGTTCTATTATCAACTATCTTTCCTTTGGCTTGCTCAGGAGAGAAGTAATGTGCAGAACCAATAACTTTATTAGTATGAGTTATTGTATCAGATGACGTAGCTTTGGCTATTCCAAAATCTGTAACTTTAATTATACCTTCTTCATTTATTAATATATTGTGAGGTTTTATATCTCTATGGATAATTTTATTTTTATGAGCACATTCTAAAGCTTTAGCAATTTGTATTGAAATCTTTAAAGTTGAGTCCATGGAAAGAGGTGCATTTTCTCTTATGTATTCTTTTAAAGTTTTTCCATTCACTAATTCCATTACAATATAATTAATATTTCCTTCTGAACCCACATCATAAATATTAACTATATTACTATGAGAAAATGTTGCTGTAGCTAAAGCTTCTCTTCTAAATTTCTCCATAAATTCACTATTATTAGAGTACTCTGGCTTTAGTATTTTTATTGCTACAAATCTAATTAAAATTCTACATTTAGCCTTATATACTACTGCCATACCCCCTTCGCCAATCTTTTCTATGAGTTCATATCTATTTCCTAACATAGTTCCTATCATCTGCACTCCCACTCTCCTTTAAAAATGATGATAGAAATATTATCTCTTCCACCATTTTTCTTACTCATGTTTATTAGTTCCATACATTGATTGCCATTATAACCTTGTAAAACTCTAAAAATATCCTCCTCACTTACTTCATTAGTAAGTCCATCACTACAAAGAAGAATTTTGTAAACCCCTCTTATATCTAAACAGTAGTAATCTGCCGTTACTACTGGATTAGTTCCTAAGGCTCTTGTTATAACATTTTTATTAGGATGATTCTTAGCTTCCTCATTAGTTATTGTTCCATTATCTAATAGTTCTTGTACCAATGAATGATCTTTTGTAACCTTAACAAGCTGTCCATCCTTTAAAATATATCCTCTACTATCTCCTATGTTTACCATAGTTAAGTTATTTCCTCTCACAAAAGCTCCCACAAGAGTAGTTCCCATTCCATTACAACTTTCGTTTAACAAGCTTTCTCTATATATTTTTCTATTAGCACTTAAGATTGCCTCATTTAAAATTTCCTCTTCTGACCTATCCTTTTGATGATTAATTACATATTCAATAATTGTATCTATAGCAATCTTACTAGCAATTTCACCAGCATTATGCCCTCCCATACCATCGGCTATTACAAAAATACCGAAATCTTCTTCTTCGTAGTACCCAACGGAATCTTCATTAAAAGTTCTTTTATTTCCAACATCCGTTTCTATTCCTAACAATCTCCCCATTAAAAACTACAACTCCCTTTTTTCTATATAACTTTTTCTCAACTGACCACAAGCAGCATTTATGTCTAAACCCATTTCTTTTCTAACAGTAGTTTCAATCCCGTGTTTCATTAAAATATCTCTAAAGCCCTTAACTTGCTCTTCATTTGATTTTTTTAAATCATTTTCATCTATTTCGTTTATTGGAATTAAATTTACATGACATAACATACCTCTTATTAATTTTACTAATTGCTCAGCCTGCACTTTAGAGTCGTTTACCCCCTTTACTAACGCATATTCAAATGTAATTCTTCGTCCCGTTTTATCAATATAATATTTACAGCTATCAATAAGCTCAGCTATAGAATACACCTTAGCAATAGGCATAGTTTTCACACGCAATTCATCATTAGGAGCATGTAATGAAATTGCTAGTGTTATCTGTAAATCTAAATTTGCTAAGTTCTTTATCTTAGGCACAATTCCACATGTAGAAAGAGTTATATGACGTTGTCCTATATTAAGTCCATACTGAGAATTTACATCCTTAATAAATTTTACAACATTATCATAGTTATCTAACGGTTCTCCACTTCCCATAAGTACAATATTTGAGATTCTCTCCCCAAGTTGTTTTTGTGAAACCATAATCTGACCTAACATTTCTCCACTACTTAAACTTCTAACAGCTCCTCCAATAGTTGAAGCACAAAACTTACAACCCATATTACATCCTACCTGAGTTGATATGCATATAGAATTTCCATGACTATACTGCATAACCACTCCTTCAACTATATTACCATCATGTAAAAGAAATAAATGCTTGCGAGTATCACTATTTTTAGAACTATATGTTTCTACTATTCTAGGTATTCCTATAAAAAAATTTTTTTCTAATTTTTTCAAAGTATCTTTAGATATGTTAGTCATCTCTTTGAAGTCCCAAACTTCATTATAAATCCAAGAGAATACTTGTTTAGCTCTAAATTCTTTTTCACCATTTTCTTTCATCCATGATTTAAGTTCTTCTATATCTAAATCTAATATATTTTTCATTTCTACTCCTATTTATTTCTACGAATTTTTGCTATAAAAAATCCATCCATATATTCATTAGGTAACACTGTTACAGAACCCTTTTCGTCATAGACCAGATTTTCCACCTGTCCAAAGTTTAATGGCTCTATACTAAAATCTTTAAAATTACTTAAAAACCAATTTATATTTCCTTGATTTTCTACTTTATTTATAGTACAAGTTGAATATAAAATTATTCCATCTGGTCTCACATATTTAGTTGCATTCTTCATTATTTCACGTTGAACTGTTATTAAAGATTTTAATTCTTTCTCTTTTTTTGTATATTTAATTTCTGGTTTTTTTCTTATTATTCCTAAGCCAGAGCAAGGTACATCTATAAGCACTCTATCTCCCACATCTATTAATTCTTTGCATTCTTTAGTAGCATCTAATATATCTAATTCAATGTTTGTTAGTCCTAATCTTTCACTATTACTTCTTATAAGTTCTAGCTTATGATCATAAATATCAAAAGCCTTAACTATACCTGTATTATCCATTATTTCAGCTATATGAGTAGTTTTTCCTCCTGGAGCACTACATAAATCTAATACAGTCATATGCTCTTTTAAATCCATACTAGGTGCTACTAGCATAGCACTTTCATCTTGAACCGTAATAGTACCTTTCTTAAACAGTGGATTTTCCTCTATACTCTTTCCTCTTACGATTCTTATGGCTTCAGGACATATAGACCCCTCTTCTACGTTGTAAGAATTTTTTTCCAACTCATGAAAAACCTGTTCAAAATCTTCCTTTGTGGAGTTTACTCTAACTGTAACAGCAGGTCTTTTATTAAGCCCATCTAGTATCTTTTCTCCAACTACCTCTCCATATTGCTCAATAAATAATTTTACCATCCATTGAGGAAAAGAATATGAAAATGCTAATCTTTCATTAATATTTTCTTTATTATAATAATCTTTATTCTTATTTCTTAAATAACTTCTTAATACCCCATTTACTAATTTGGAAGCTCCCACAGATACATTAGTCTTAGCTAAATTAACGCCCTCATTTACTGCTGCAAACTCAGGTATTTTATCTAAATATCTAAGCTGATATATACAAACCCTTAATAAATTTAAAATATATTTATCTGTTTTGTCAAATTTTTTTTCTAAAAAAGTCTTAAGTATTTTATCAATTGCATACCTATACTTTATAGTACCATAAACAAGTTCTGTAGCTAATGCTTTATCTTTATCTCCAAGATTACATTGGCTAAGGTTGTTGTTTAAAACAATATTAGAATAAGCCTTATTTTCAAAGACTTGCATTACTGTATTTACTGCTACTTCTCTAGCACCTATCATTCATATCATCCTATCTACGGTTTCTAGTGTTTATCCATTTTTCTACTAATTATTTCTATTTCTTATAGCAATGAGTCTTAAAAGCTGTGCAATAGCTGTAACTGCTGCTGCTACATAGGTTAATGCTGCTGCAGTTAAAACATTTTTAGCTCCCTTTACTTCATCTTCATAAAGTATATTCCTTGCACTTAATATGGCTACAGCTCTACTGGATGCATTAAACTCTACAGGCAGTGTAACTATCTGAAAAAGAACTGCTGCTGAGAATAATATAATACCAAAGTTAACTAATGGTGTAAAAGACATTACAATTCCAATAAAGAATAATATCCAAGAAGCTTGAGATCCTATATTAGCAATTGGCACTAAAGCTGTTCTTATTTTAATTGGTGCATATCCTTCTTTATGTTGAATAGCATGACCTATCTCATGGGCAGCTACACCTATAGCTGCCAGGGATGTACCGTTGTATACATCTGTTGATAGTTTTACCACCTTTTTACTAGGGTCATAGTGATCTGTAAGGTGACCCCCTGTAACTAATACTGGAATATCAAAAAGTCCGTAAGCATCTAATATCATTCTAGCTACTTGACTTCCAGTATATCCATTTCTACTATATACTTGTGAATACTTTGCATAACTACTTTTTATTTTCATCTGAGCCCATATTGAAATGATAAGAGCTGGTATAAGAATAATCATTGTTCTGTCAAAAAAACTTCCATAATAATATCCCATATATATTTCTCCTTATTCTATTTAATTAATTTTTACTCTTCTTTTAATAATATATTTTCTTCAATAGAATTTCCTTTTATATATTCTTCTACTCTTAAAGGCTTTTTATTAGGAAATTGAACCTTAGTTATTAATATATTATTATCTTCAGTTGAAACCAACATTCCTTCTTTATCAACTTTTAAAATAGTCCCTGGAATTTTAGAAGACTTCTCGTTAGTAAGTCTAGTTTCAATTACCTTCATAGGCTCATCTTTATAATAAGTATAAGCTATTGGAAAAGAGTAAAGTCCTCTTACAAAATTATGTATGTCTTTAGAACTTTGATTCCAATTAATCTTTGCCATCTCTTTATTCAGCATACTGGCATAACAACTTTCACTTTCTCCTTGCTTTATTGGAGTTATCATGTCATTATAAAGACCTTCTACAGTTTCAATTAAAAGCTCAGCTCCACTGTTCATAAGCTTATCATGGAGTTCTGCAGTAGTCATATTTTCTGTAATCTCTACTCTGTTCTTTAACAACATATCTCCTGTATCTAAACCTATATCCATTAGCATGGTGGTATTTCCGCTTTCCTTTTCTCCCTTCATAATAGCATAATGAATTGGTGCTGCACCTCTATATTTAGGAAGTAGTGAACCATGAAGGTTTATACATCCATATTTAGGTATATCTAAGACTTCCTTAGATAGAATTTGACCAAATGCTACAACTATTATGAAATCTAAATTCATATTTTTTAATTCTTCTATTAAACTTTTTTCATTTTTTAATTTTTCTGGTTGATATACTTTTATATCATGCTTAAGTGCTACCTGTTTTACTGGTGACATTGCCACAGATTTTCCTCTTCCTTTAGGTCTATCTGGCTGAGTAAGTACTGCCTTAACTCCATATTTTTCAATAATTGCTTCTAAGGATGGTACTGCAAAATCTGGTGTACCCATAAATACTATATTCATCTTCATACCTCCTATTTCACTGTCTTATCAGTATATAATATTCCATTTAAATGATCTATTTCATGACAAAGAGCCCTTGCTAGAAGATCCTCCCCCTGAATTTCAATAGAATTTCCATCTCTGTCTTCAGCTTTAACTTTTACATATTGGGGTCTTATAACATTTCCTTGTTTACCTGGCACACTTAGACATCCTTCTACATCTTTAACTTCACCATTAGCCTCAACAATCTCTGGATTAATAAGTATTATTGGTCCATCACCAATATCTATAATCACCACTCGCTTTAAAATACCTACTTGTGGTGCTGCAAGGCCTACTCCATTAGCTTCATACATAGTATCTAGCATATCATCAATTAATATTTGTGTTCTTTCATCAATATTTTTAACTACCTTACTAATCTTCCTTAATATTGGGTCTTCATTAATTCTTATATTTCTTAATGCCATAATCATTCTCCCTTACAGTAAATTATTTGGATTTATATCAATACCAATTCTTATATTTTTATAATTAATCTGTTCATAGACTAAATTTTTTATATCCATAGCATAATTATCATCAAAATCACCTTTAATTATAATCTGCCATCTATATAAACTTTTTATTTTAGAAACCCCACAAGGACATGGTCCTAATAACTCAATTTTATCACTTTCATAGTTTTTTACCCTTACTTTATCTGCTAAACTTTGTATACTTTTTATTAAATGTTCCTCATTTTCACTGCTTAAATTTATACACAAAATCTTAGAAAAAGGTGGATAATCCCTTAGCTTCCTAATAATTATTTCTTCTTCATAAAAACTTTTATAATCATTTGCAGCAGCATAAACTATACTATAATTATCTGGATTATAAGTCTGAAGTATTACTTTTCCAGCCTTATTACCTCTACCTGCTCTCCCAGCTACTTGAGTAACTAATTGAAAAGTCTTTTCTGAAGCTCTATAGTCCGGTAGATTTAAAGACAAATCTGCAGCAATTATTCCTACTAGGGTTACTTCTTTAAAATCCAAGCCCTTAGCAATCATTTGAGTACCTATTAACACATTGTACCTTTTTGAAGAAAAGTCTTTATATATTTTTTCATAAGAATCTTTTCCCCTTGTAGTATCAAAATCCATTCTAAGAGGTTTACTATCTAAAAAGGTCTTTCTAACACTATGTTCTAATTGCTCTGTGCCTACTCCAAAATATTTCACATATTTACTTTTACATTTTGGACAAGTTTTTAATGCTCTTTGCTTTGCTCCACAATAGTGACAAGTTAAATTGTTATCATTATGATAGGTAAGAGAAATATCACAATTATCACACTTAAATACGTAACCACACTCTCTGCAAGATACAAAAGTAGAATATCCTCTTCTATTTAAAAACATTATGGATTGCTCTTTTTTTTCTAAACACGCTGTCATTTCTTCATATAGTCTTCTACTAAACATAGACTTATTTCCTTCTTTTAGCTCATCTCTCATATCAACTATCTCTATAGTTGGAAGATTAGCTCCATCGGCTCTGTGATTTAAAGTAATTATATCATATTCACCTTCCGTAGCCTTATAATAAGTCTCAATGGACGGTGTAGCAGATCCTAACACCACTTTACATCCTTCAATTTCAGCTTTTAAACTAGCTATATCTCTTGCATGATATTTTGGGTCACTATCTGATTTATAGCTAGTTTCATGTTCCTCATCTATAACAATAAGACCTAAATTAGAAAAAGGAAGAAAAATTGCAGATCTAGCACCTATGGCTACTTTAACATTTCCCGTTTTTACTCTCATCCATTCATCAAATCTCTCACCTATAGATAACCTACTATGAAATATAGCAATATCTCTTCCGAACCTTCCTTTAAACCTTTCAACCATTTGAGGAGTTAAAGCAATTTCCGGAATTAATATTATAGAATCTTTATTTTTTTTAATCATCTCTTTTACTAGGTTCATATATATCTCAGTTTTTCCACTGCCAGTTATACCATGAATAAGAAATTTATTACTACTACCCTTGGATAATATAGTATCAACACATCTTTGTTGAATTGAATTTAATATTTTTTCCTCATATCTTTTATATACATTTTCATTATACCTATTAACTATAGTTTTTTTAACATCTAAGAATCCATTCTTAATTAATGTGTTAATCCTCGATAAAGAAAATTCAAATTCACCAGTAAGTTCTGTCTTATTATAAATTCCATTATGTTCTCCTATAAAACTAACAATATTTATATATTCTTCTTTGCTATATTTTTCTGTTAATGGTCTACTAATAATTATACTATTTTTTGTTTTAAAGGTTGTTCCTTTAGTTATTCCACTGGGAATCATAACTTTTATACATTCTAAATAAGTACATAAATACTTCCTTCTCATTATTTCAATAAGACGTATATTCTCCTCCGTAAGAAATTCCATACTGTCATCTATATCAACAATTTCTTTCAATTTAGTATTATCATCTATATCATAAAATATATCAACTATAAATCCATATATTTTCTTATTTCCATTTCCAAAGGGAACTGTAACCATTCTGCCTTTTTTTATTTTACCATATAAGCTTTCAGGTACCTTATATGTAAATATTTTATCTACTTTTACAGCTTCATTATTTACGATAATTCCTAAATACAATTTTAGTCCCCCTTCTAGAGGTGTCTACCTCCATTCTAAATTAACTATTAACCATATTTTCTTTTTTAAACCCATTAGATACATTATATAAATAAATAATAAAAAAAGCGACTAAGTCGCTCTTTTTTATTTATTGTTTAAAATCATATTAAAAAGCTCATGTCCAACTAATCTTTTACTCATATTATCAAGAGATATTTCTTTCCCATCTCTATTTATAATAGTAACCCTATTAGTATCACTTCCAAAGCCTGCATTACTTTCAGTTATATTATTAGCTACAATATAATCAAGATTTTTCTTTTTTAGCTTTATGTGAGCATTTTCTATTACATCGTTACTCTCAGCTGCAAATCCAACTAAGATTTGGTGTTTTTTTAGGGTTCCTAGTTCCTTTAGAATATCGTTATCTCTTTCTAGTTCTATATTTAAATTACCTGGTCCCTTTTTTATCTTCTTATCTGAATAAGTCTTAGGTTTATAATCGCTTACTGCTGCAGATTTAACCACAATATCACTGGTATCAAATTCTACTTTAACTGCGTTTAACATTTCTTCATTGGTTTCTACTTTTATGATTTTAACTCCTAATGGTGCTTTTATACTGGTAGGACCACTGACAAGAACCACTTCTGCTCCTCTATCTCTAGCCTCTTCAGCAATTGCATATCCCATCTTACCAGTAGATCTATTAGTTAAAAACCTTACTGGATCTATATTAGCTCTAGTAGGGCCTGCTGTTACTAGCACTTTTTTACCTAATAAATCCTTTGGTTCATGAAGATGTGATAAAATCACTTCTGCAATTTCTTCTGTATCAGCAAGTTTTCCATCTCCTACATCTCCGCAAGCTAATCGCCCACTACTAGGATTTATAAACTCATACCCATAACTTTTCAATTTTTTAATATTTTCTTTAACTATAGGATTGTTATACATATTAGTATTCATGGCTGGAGCAAAGATTACCTTTGCATTAGTAGCCATAATAGTAGTTGATAACATATCATCAGCAATGCCATTTGCTACTTTACCTATAATGTTTGCTGTAGCTGGAACTACTACTAGTACATCCGCTTTCTTAGCTAAAGATATATGTTGAATTTCAAAAACCTTAGGTTCATCAAACATATTCTTTATTACTGCATTTTGACTTAATGATTGAAAACTTAATGGAGTAACAAACTCACAAGCTGACTTTGTCATAATAACATCCACATTTATATCTTTCTTTTTCAATCTGCTTATAACATCTAGAGCTTTATAGACTGCAACTCCACCTGTTACTCCAATAACTACATTTTTCTTACTCATCTAAATTTGAGCCTTCTTCCGCCTCTTCATTTACTAGTTCAAGTTCTTGAACCTTAGTAAACTTATCATCTGCCTCTCTAATTTCTACAATTCCTTGTTTAACTTCATTAATAGCAATAGTTAATGGTTTAGTGCCTACTCCTTGTACTCTTGACTCTTCACCGTCAATTATTTTTCTTGCTCTTCTTGAAGTAGATACTACTAATGAATATCTGTTATCCACTTTTTCTAATAACTCCACAATAGATGGATTAATCATTGAATTACTCTTTGAATTACTCATATCTTTTAGAACCTCCCTAATAGCTCATCTTTAATTTTAAAAACTCTACATTTTTCAGCAACTATTATGCTTTCAATTTTTTTAACTGCATCTTCAACCTCATCATTTACAACGGCATAGTCATATTTAGATGCAAAGCTTATTTCATCATAAGCACATTCCATTCTAGTCTTTAATGACTCTGGAGTTTCGCTTCCTCTATTTGTTATTCTATTTCTAAGTTCTTCCATAGATGGAGGCATAATAAATATAAATATTCCTTTAGGATATGAAGATTTAATTTTTAATGCACCTTGTATATCTATTTCTAATATTACATCCTTACCTTCTTCTAACATTTTTAAAACCTCAGATTTTGGTGTTCCATAAAAATTACCATAAACCTCTGCATATTCCAGAAAATCTTCTTTATCAATCCTATTTAAAAACTCATCTCTCTCTATAAAGAAATAATTTACTCCTTCTACTTCACCTTCTCTTGGCTTACGCGTAGTGCAAGATGTAGAAATCCATATTGGATTTTTTTCAATTAGCGCCTTACATACAGTCCCTTTACCTGCTCCTGATGGTCCAGATATAACTAATAATTGTCCTTTACTTCCCATATTAATCCTCTACCTCATCTATAGCATCATCACCTTTAGATGACAATCTATGTGCTACTGTTTCAGGCTGAACAGCAGATAGTATTACATGGTCACTATCAGTTATTATAACTGCTCTAGTTCTTCTACCATAGGTAGCATCTATTAGCATACCCCTATCTCTAGCTTCTTGAATTATTCTTTTTATAGGCGCTGATTCTGGACTAACAATAGCTACTAATCTATTTGCTGAAACAATATTTCCAAATCCAATATTTATAAGTTTTATACCCATGCCCTACCTCCTAAATTTATTCTATGTTTTGAACCTGTTCTCTAATCTTTTCTATATCACTTTTTATATCAAGTGCTATATTAGTTAATTCCAAATCGTTAACTTTAGACGCAATTGTATTTGCTTCTCTGTTCATTTCTTGAACAATGAAGTCTAGCTTTCTACCTATTGGCTCTCCTAATTTAAAAGTTTTGATGACTTGTGCAACATGGCTTTTAAGTCTAACAATTTCTTCGTCAA
Organism: Clostridium sp. UBA5119; assembly: GCF_002414285.1. Taxonomy (NCBI): domain Bacteria; kingdom Bacillati; phylum Bacillota; class Clostridia; order Eubacteriales; family Clostridiaceae; genus Clostridium; species Clostridium sp. UBA5119. The sequence goes on from NZ_DHYX01000039.1 coordinate 77,916, forward strand.
CACATGATTTATCCGCTTGAAGAACCACTTCCATAGCAATGCGATTTTCATCAATACTTTTTTCTGCTAAAATTTCTTCTACTTTCTTTAGAAGTCTTGCTCTATACGCTTCTGTAACTTCTGGCACCCTTTTATTAATTATATCAACATTACTTGAAATACATTCACATCTCTTTGTAATATCTATCAAAAGTTTTTCACCTTCTTGTTGCCTCATGGACACAAGATTGTTTACTGCCTCTTCTACTGCTGGTAATAATATCTTCCATGTTTTTTCTAAATCTTCTTCCTTCTGTTCTAATTTTAGAACTTCTGGAAACCGTGCTAAGGTTGTAGCAGAAATATCATCCCTTAAATCATACTTATCTCTTAAATTATGTAATACCTCCACATAATTTTCAGCTAAACTCTCGTTTACCACCACAGACATATCTTGGTTAGCTCCTTGATTTTGAGTAATAAATATATCTACCTTTCCCCTTTTAATCTTGTCATTTACATATTTTCTTATACCATCTTCTAAAGATATTAAAGTTCTTGGCATTCTAGCATTAATCTCAAAGTATCTGTGATTTACTGTCTTTATTTCCACAATAAAACTAGATGCTTCGCTCTCTGATGTACCTCTTCCAAATCCAGTCATGCTTTTTATCATATACAACGCACCCTTCTAGACCTTCTTAAATTCTTTATTTATTATACATAAAGTATGTGGCTTATTTCAACCCATAAACAAAAGAATTTTAAAGAAAAATGAAATATTCTTTAGAAAACCTTAGCAAAACCATTATAATTTAAAATATTCACTCTGTAAATAAGGGACATAAGCTTGTATTTTAAGCTTATGTCCCTGCTTTATGAATTAGTTCAATAAAATCACCAATATTAATAAATATATATTTAAAACTTTATTTAACCAAAGATTATTTTTAATAAGAATATTATTGCTAGAATATATACAACGAAAGATACTTTTTTTCTATCCTTAGCTTCCTTAGTTGTAATATTAGATATTAGGTTTAATATAGCATAAGATAACATTCCTATCATTAATCCATCTCCTATACTATATGTCATAGGCATTAATGCTATAGTAAGGAATGCTGGTACACCTTCAGTGAAATCAGAAAAATCTATATTTTTAACTGATTCTATCATGAAGAACCCTACAATAATTAAAGCTGGTGCTGTTGCACAACCTGGTATAGCAACAAATAATGGTGATAAGAACATAGCAAGTAAGAATAATATTCCTGTAACTACTGCTGAAAGACCTGTTCTAGCTCCTGATGCAACTCCAGCAGAACTCTCTACATAAGTTGTAACTGTAGATGTTCCTACACAAGCTCCGAAAGTTGTCCCAATTGCATCTACTAGTAATGCCTTACCTGCATTTTTGACTTTACCATCTTTATCTATCATTCCAATCTTTGACGCTACTCCAACTAAAGTTCCAGCTGTATCAAAGAAGTCTATAAATAAGAATACAAATACAACTGAAATAAATTCTGATATAGTTCCAGCATTTGTGAATACTGAGAAATCCAATTTACCTGCAATAGGCGCTATAGATTCAAACTTTAAAATACCTTTTGGTAAATATATTCCTGCAGCTGTAGCAGCTTCTGGTGATAAAGCAGCATATATCCATGCAGCTATTGCACTAGCAGCCATTCCCCAAAGTATTGCACCTTTTACATTTTTTTTAGATAAAATTACTATAACCATTACACCTAATATTGTAATTAACGCTGTTGGACTTACTAAACTACCCATGGTTACCTTTGTAGCTTCACTTCCAACCACTATTCCAGCATTACCAAAACCTATAAATGCTATAAACAGTCCAATACCTGCTGTAACTGCATATTTTAAGTTAGTTGGTATACAGTTTACGATAGCTTCCCTAATCTTTGTTAATGATAATAAAATAAATATAATTCCTTCTACAAATACTGCTGTTAAAGCTATTTGCCAAGATATCCCCATTTCCATTACTACTGTATATGCAAAGAACGCATTAAGTCCCATGCCTGAAGCTAATCCTAATGGTAGATTCGCATAGATTCCCATTAAAATAGTAGTAACCCCAGCTGCTAGGCAAGTTGCTGTAACAACTGCTCCTGGATTCATTCCAACACCAGGATCTCCTAATATGTTAGCATTAACGGCTATTATATACGCCATAGTTAAGAAAGTTATTAATCCACCAACAACTTCCCTCTTTACATCGGTACCATTTTCTTTTAACTTGAAAAATTTTTCCATAATACTTGTCCTCCTATTAATATGTATTATTGCAAAAAATAGTCACTGGATAAGAATCCCAGTGACAGTTTTTTAACATAGGAATTCTCATAGTCGGATTTTATCGGTATCCGGTAGAAACATCTAATCCATCGCATTAGACCTATATGAAAATTAGTGGTTATTTCTTTTTACAAGATTATAATATCAACTTTATATACCTATGTCAATGATTTTTACGTATATTAATTTTATTTTTATTTATAATGTTCGTATATTAATAATGTCCTTTCTCAAATACTTCTCTTATTTCATCTAAATTCCTTGTTTTTCCCAGGGCTAAAATCATCTTTATTCTAGCCTTTTGCCCTGGCATGCTATCTCCAAATATGACACCCATATTTCTTAATTGTTTTCCTCCACCTTCATAACCATAACTATCTAGAACTCTCCCCTTATAACACCTAGAAACTATTACTACTGCCACACCTTTATTTATAGCCTTTTCTACAGAATTAGCCATTAACGGTGGAATATTACCTCTCCCCATAGCTTCAATTACTAATCCCTTAGCACCTTGACTAACACAATAATCTATAAGTGTACCATCCATTCCTGCACAGGATTTAATAAGGTGAACATTATTCTCTATTACATCAGTATTTATATATTCCTTTGTAGTACTTCCTCTATAAAACCTTACTTCATTACTGTCAACAATACCTATTGGCCCAAATTCTGGACTTTGAAACGTATTAAGGTGCATAGAGTGAGACTTTGTAACCTCACTAGCACAATTTAGTTCATTATTTAAACATACAATTACTCCACGATTTCTTGATTCTTTAGATGTAGCAGTACAAATTGATGCTGCTAAGTTAGCAGGTCCATCGTATCCTAGCTCAGAACTATTTCTCATGGAACCTGTAACTACTACTGGCTTTTCACTATTTATAGTGAGCTGTAAAAAATAAGCTGTTTCCTCAAGAGTATCTGTTCCATGGGTAACTACTACTCCATCTACATCTTCTCTTTCTAAAAATTTCTTAACATAATTTGATAATTCCATCATTATATCTGGGGTCATATGAGGGCTTGGAAGACTAGAAAATGTATATGATTCTACTTCTGCATAGGATTCAATACCCGTTACCATGGACATTATTTCTTCACCTGTTAAATTAGGCACCGCTGCTTTTATTTTTTCATCCACCTTCATAGATATAGTTCCACCATTAAATATTACTACAACTTTACTCATACTTTATGTACCTCCAAAATCTTTATTATTTACAATCCAAAATGAAAATTCAATTACACTTAACTTGTTTATAATCAATTTTAATTATATCTCTTTATCAAGCGCATTGTAAATGTACCTTATCCATTATAATCATTCCAATGAAATCTTTTACATAATTAAATATATTATAGTGATGAGAATTATACAATAAAAAATATAGCTTTGAAATTAATATTAATTTCAAAACTATATTTTTGAATTTGAAGAAAATATCTTAACATTCATTAGATAATTATGCAGATAAGTCCACCATTTCCCTCATTAATAATTTTCTGAAGGGTTTTTTGAAGTTTAATTTGCACATCTTCAGGCATTTTATAAAGTTTATTTTGAAGTCCTTCTTTAACTAATTCTTCTAAAGACTTTCCAAACATGTTACTTTGCCAAATTTGTGAAGGATCATTTTCAAATTGCTCTAAAATTGATTTATAGAACTCTTCACTTTGTTTTTCACTACCCATTATTGGTTGAATTTCAGTTTCAATATCAGCTTTAATTAAATGTAATGATGGAGCTGAAGCTTTTAGCTTTACTCCATATTGATTACCCTTCTTAACAATTTCAGGCTCTTCTAGTTTCATTTCAGTAAGCTGTGGTGCAACTAATCCATAACCAGTCTCATTAACTTCTTTTAATGCCTCCTCAACCTTATCATATTCTATTTTAGCCTTGTAGAAACTCTCCATAATATTTAATAAATCATTTTCATTTTTTATATCAGTATTACAAATCTCTCCAAGGATCTTATAAAATAATTCATGTTTTGGATTAATATCAACACAGGAAGTACCTTCTCCCATATTCATTTCTTTAACTTTTATGTCTGATAAGAATTCGATTCCTTTAAAGGCATCAAGACATCTCTTAACATCTCTAACTTTATAGATATCTTTACACATGGCTTTTAGAATAGTCATTATGTTTACCTTTAACCAATGAGATGAATTTAAACTCTCCATCCACTGAGGCATGTCAATATTTATTTCTTTTACTGGGAACTCTCTTAGAACTGTATCAAATATTTCTGTAATCTCATTGTTTCCTATATTCATTACATCCATAACTTTTACAGGAACATCATACTTTTCTTCCAGGTCCCTTCCTAGGTCTTTACTCTCTTCTGAATTAGGATTTACAGTGTTTAGAACTATTATAAATGGCTTATTTATCTCTTTAAGCTCCTTTATAACTCTCTCCTCAGCATCTACATAATCCTCCCTATCTAAGCCTGTAATACTTCCGTCTGTAGTTACAACTATACCTATTGTAGAGTGATCTGTTATTACCTTCTTAGTTCCTATTTCTGCCGCTTGCTCAAATGGAATTTCATAATCATGCCATGGAGTAGAAACCATTTTAGGTGCATCAGCCTCTGTATAGCCTAATGCATTCTTTACTATATATCCAACACAGTCAACCATTCTAACTTTAAATTTTACTCCGTCCTCAAACTGAATTTCTACAGCCTCATTAGGAACAAATTTAGGTTCTGTAGTGTGAATAGATTTTCCTGATCCACTCTGTGGCAATTCATCTTTTGCTCTGTCCTTCTTATGAGGATTTTCTATGTTAGGTATAACCATTAGTTCCATGAACTTTTTAATAAAAGTAGATTTACCTGTTCTAACTGGCCCAACTACCCCCACATATATATCCCCTTGAGTTCTTTCTGCTATATCTTTATATATATCAAAATTTTCCAAGGCTACCCTCCCGCAACTACATATTAACATTATATATATATTGATATAGAATTAATATTATGCATTAATAAAATAAAAAAGTTCCCCTTTTTATTTTAAAAGGAAAACTTTTAATACTTAATAGGTTTTTAAATTAAATTATTCACTTTTAGCATAACTAAGTAATTCTTCTAATGTTAAGTCCTTGTTGTGACAAAGTTTACTAATTGTTTTATTTCCAACATATCTATAATGCCATGGCTCATATTTATATCCTGTTATATCTTCTTTAGTCTTAGTATACCTTAAAATAAAGCCATACTTATAAGCATTTTCTAAAGCCCAAGCACCCTCTTTGGTATTCTCAAAGGATTGATTTAAATCAAATGCCATATCTCTGCTAGTAATATCAATAGCTAATCCAAGTTGATGTTCACTTTCACCAGGTTTTGCTACATATTCACTATGTTCACTATCTTTATTCTGAATATCCTCATTGTAGATATATGTCTGAGAATCATATCCTCTAAATCCATTACTTAAAAATAAATTAATACCTTGTTCTTGAGCATCATAAAACATCTGCTCTAAATCTTCAACCATAGTTCCACTAACTAGGTTTTTTTCATTACTTCTTTCAGATACTAAGTTGATATTAGGAATAACTAAATTACCTGGCATATACTCCTTAGAAAGTAAATTTTCTTTGTTTACCAATGTATATAATCCTGTCGTATCACTATTAATAATATCTTTTATTTCTTTTATCTCATCCTTTGTTAAGGTAGCGCTAACTGTAGAGTCATTTAAATCAGGTACTTCTTCTAAATCGTTATATTCATGTTCATTAATACTATTGCCCCTAGAAGGTGTTGTTTTCCCTTGACTATATTTAGAAGTTTTATTCTCATAATCATTGTTGAATATATTAGCAGTATCAAGGACTTTTGAATCTTCCTTTAACACAAGTCCAATCATTATACCAACTAAAAATAATAACCCAATAATTATTGTAGTTCCATTATTAAAACCTGATTTCTTTTTATAGAAAATATCTTTTCTTTTATAAAATGCATTTTTTTTCTTTGTATAATTTTTATTATTCAACATACGTTTTTGTTAGCCTCCTACCTTTATCTTCAATTTTTCATTGAAAATAAAATTAATTCTCATCTATCTAACCTTATATCATTATATCAAATATTAAGATATTATCAAAATAAAATATTTTAATTAAATAAATGTTTACAATTCATTGTTTTCATCCTTATATTTTCTTCCCATTAATTTTATAACACAATCTTTAGCATTCTTGCCTTTAAAAAGAACTTCATACAATGCAGTAGTTATTGGCATATCTACATCAGTTTTAGATTTTAATTCATGAAAGGCTTTAACAGCCTCAATTCCTTCTACAACCATACCTATCTCTTTTATGGCTTCTTCCATTGTCTTTCCACTTCCAATTAATATTCCTGCTCTTCTGTTTCTACTATGCATACTAGTGCAAGTAACTATTAAATCACCCATTCCTGTAAGCCCATAGAATGTCTCAGCTTTTCCTGAGAGCTTAGTTCCAACCCTTATTATTTCACTCATCCCTCGAGTCATTAGAGCTGCCTTAGTATTATCTCCATAGCCAATACCATCTGAAATCCCAGCAGCAAGGGCAATGATATTTTTAAAAGCTCCCCCTATTTCAACTCCAATAAGATCATCATTGGTATAAACTCTAAAGGTATTATTGCTAAATATATCCTGGATTTTTTTTGCATATTTCATATCCTTTGATGATACAGTTACAGTAGTAGGTATATCCCTTGCTACTTCTTCAGCATGACTAGGACCTGATAGCACTACTATAGGATTACCTTTTATTTCATCTTCAATTATTTCTGACATTCTTTTTAATGTATGATTTTCTATGCCCTTAGCCACAGTTACAATTATTTCATTACCTTTAAGAAAAGGCTCTATTTTTTTTGAAATCTCTCTAATAGCCTTTGAAGGTACTGCAAGAACTATTATATTACTATTTTCTATAGTTTCTTCAAGATCACCATAGGCAGTAACTTTTTCTGGTATGGCAATTCCCTTAAGATACTTTGTATTTTCTCTTTTTAGATTAATATCATTAACTGTGCTTTCACTATGGCACCATACAGAACATTCTGCCCCTTTCTTAGAAAGTAATACAGCTAAAGCTGTACCAAAACTTCCTCCTCCTATAAAAGAAATCTTATTCACCTTATCCCTACTTTCTTAAATTATATAAAACAATGAGAATAAATATTATATTATTTATTCTCATTGTCTCTATTAATTCCTTCTTATTTATTAAAAATCCATTTGTAATAAAAGATATAAAATTTTTATTAATCTTCTTTTCTCTTCCTAAATATAGTCTTTATTCCAGTACCTTTAAAATCAAAACTTTCCCTTAGCTTATTCTCTAAATATCTCTCATAAGAGAAGTGTAGTAAGGCTGGATCATTTACAAAAAATATAAATGTAGGTGGTTTTATATCCACTTGGGTTACATAATAAATTTTTAGTCTTCTTAATGCAACTACTGGAGGTTCATTCATAAGTACAGCTTTACTTACCACATCATTTAATACCCCTGTAGCTATCCTCTTAGTATAATTATTATAGCACTCTTTAGCTACATTTAAAACTTTGTTTACCCTTTGACCTGTTAAAGCAGATATAAATAGATAATTAGCATATGGCATAAAAGATAATCCTCTACCGATTCTAGCTTTATAATCATTCATAGTCTTATCATCTTTTTCAATTAAATCCCATTTGTTAACTATTACAACTATTGCCTTATTAAGTTCATGGGCATATCCGATAATCTTTTCATCTTGATCACTTAACTCTTCTGTAGCATCAAGAATCAATATACACACATCAGCTCTCTCTATGGCTGTAAGAGTTCTTATAACGCTATATCTTTCTATCTCTTCTTTAATTTTACTTTTTCTTCTTAATCCTGCAGTATCTATTAATATAAATTTACCCTCATCAGTTTCTAATTTACTATCAATAGCATCTCTTGTGGTGCCTGGAATATTACTTACTATATTTCTATTTTCACCTAGTAACTTATTTATAAGTGAAGATTTTCCAACATTAGGCTTACCCACCATTGCAATTTTTATGTATTCTTCATCTTCTTCGCTACTTCCTAACTCATCAAAATGAGCTACAACTTCATCAAGCATATCTCCAAGACCTAATGCTTGAGTCGCTGAAATAGTTACTGGATTACCTATACCTAAGTTATAAAATTCATAGGCATTATCTTCTAATTCTCTTCTATCAATTTTATTTACTACTAATGTTATTGGTTTTCCTGATTTTCTAAGCATTTGTGCCACTTCATAATCTGATGGATGAAGACCGGCTTTACCATCTACTATAAATACAATTACATCTGCTGTTTCAATAGCAATATTTGCTTGCCTTCTCATTTGAACCATTATAATATCTTCATTTTCTGGCTCAATTCCACCAGTATCAATAATTGTAAAGTTATGTCTTAGCCATTCAGCCTCTGCATAAATTCTATCTCTTGTAACTCCTGGTGTATCTTCTACTATAGCTATTCTCTTTCCTGCTAATTTATTAAAAAGTGTAGACTTACCTACATTTGGTCTTCCAACAATAGCAACTACTGGTTTTCCCATATTAATCCTCCCTTAAATGTTCATTTATTATAGTTATTAAATCATCTCCTGTGAAATCACAAATAATAACTTTTCTATTTAGTTCTCTAGATAAATCTTCCACAGTATAATCATCTAACAGTATGGCTTCATCTGAATTAGAAAGTTCATATCCTTTTCTAAGGACGTTATCAGGTATTATTATATAGTCTCCAATTTCTCTTTCTTTAAGTTTGTTTATTATGTCTATTCCTGTTAAAAGCCCTGTTACTGTAATAGTCTCTCCAAAAAACTTATTTGGTATCTCCTCTACGGTAATATTTATATTATTATTTAACCTTTGAATTTTATCTTTTATATGTACTATTTCAGGATAAACTAAAGCACCTGTTACAAATGTAAAAGATCCCACTCCATCTTTCTTTAAATCTGGAAGTGTAGTATCTATGGTATCCTTTAATAGAGTTACCATTCCTACACCATCTTCAATTTGCTCAAATCCTTGGTAATGCTCAGAGTCTGGTAATGGTTCTCCTGATACTATATAAAATTCATCTGACAATCTAACAAAGGGTGTTCCACTTTCTTCATAGTACTTTTTTTGTAGCTCTTTAACTAAATTAATTTGTTTTAAAGAAGCTTCTTGTGTAAATAAATTTAGTTTTTTTAATCCTTCTCTATGCTTAGTTATACCTAAGGGTACTACTGCTACACTATTAACATTAGGATAAAGTCTATATAGATCTTCTATCGTGCTAACTAATTCTTCTCCATCATTAATTCCTGGACAGCAAACAATTTGAGTATTCATCTTTATTCCTGCTGCTGATACCCTCTTAAGTATATCATATATTTTACCCGCAAATCTATTGTTAAGCATTCTAACTCTAAGTTCTGGATTTGTAGTATGTACAGATACATTTATAGGACTTATCCTATATTTTATTATTCTTTCTATATCCTCTTCTTTCATATTAGTTAAAGTTAAAAAATTTCCTTGTAAAAAGGATAGTCTAGAATCATCATCCTTAAAATATAAAGTTTCTCTCATTCCTTTAGGTAATTGGTCTATAAAGCAAAAAATACAATCATTATGACATGTCATAGGTTTATCAATAATTCCTTCTCTAAATACTATCCCTAAATCTTCATCATAATCCTTCTCAATTTCAATTTCCCAAATCTCTCCTTCTTTCTTCTCCACTTCTAAAAGAAGTACTTCATCAGTAATAAGAAATTTATAATCTATTATATCTTTAACATCATTTTCATTTATCCTTAAAAGTCTATCTCCAACCTCGATATCTACTTCTTCTGCAATAGAATTTGGAATAACCTTACTTATTTCATTTTTCATATTTGTATCTCCTTCATTCCTATAGCATGATTATACCACTATTATGTTATATTATCTTAATTATATTCCCTAGTCAATGCACCTCATTAAGATTACCGCAAAGCTTCCTATTTTTCAACAAAAATATAAGTTAATTTCTAAGTAAACTAAAAAAGCTGACTATAAATAGCCAACTTCTACTTTGAAGGGGAATTAAAAGGTATTTGTATTAGTTTAATTTTAGTTTTTCTCCACATTCTAAATATATAGTCCATTCGCAAATATTAGTAGCATGGTCTGCCATACGTTCTAAAAATTTGCATACAAATAAAAATTCACTAGCTTGATTTATAGTAGCTTGATCATTCCTCATTATTACAAGTAGTTCATCGAATATACTCCTAAATAATATATCTACCTTATCATCCATTTTACTTACTTCTTGAGCTCTACTTATATCTGTAGTTATATATACCTCTAAAGAATCTTTAATCATTTTTTCCACAATTTTAGCCATCTTAGGTATATCTATAAGTTCCTTAATATAAGTTCCTCCTACAAGTTTTTTCGCAATCTTAGCTATGTCTACAGCATGATCTCCCATTCTCTCTAAATCAGTTATGATCTTTGCGGTGATAAATATTCTTCTTAAATCACTGGCTAAGGGCTGTTCTGTAGCCATGAGTTTTATACACTTATCCTCTATCTCTTCTTCAAAGTCATCTATTACATCATCCTTTTGAATTACTTTTTCTGCTAAGATTTCATCCTGTTTTTTTAGTGCATCAATGCTATCTTCTATTTGTTTGGTTACAGCCTCACCCATGGCCATTAAATCTTCATGAAGTTGTTGTAATTTAAGGTCAAAACTATTTCTTGTCATCTTCTTCACCTACACTTTATAAATTTTAATTATTGATAACTACCTAATTTCATTCTATTATTAACCAAATCTTCCTGTGATATAATCTTCAGTTCTCTTATCCTTTGGCATATGAAACATTTCTTCTGTCTTTCCATACTCCACAATTTCTCCATTTAAGAAGAG
>NZ_DHYX01000039.1:89251-92564 GCF_002414285.1 Clostridium sp. UBA5119
CATATTATGAGTTACTATGACTATAGTGTATTTTTCTTTAAGTACGTCCATAAGTTCCTCTATCTTAGAAGTTGATATTGGATCCAATGCAGAAGTAGGTTCATCCATTAGTATGACCTCAGGTTCAACAGCTATAGTTCTAGCAATACAAAGTCTTTGTTGTTGACCTCCTGACAATCCTATAGCACTTTTTTTAAGCCTATCCTTTACCTCTTTCCAAAGAGCAGCTCCTTGAAGAGATTTCTCTACAATTTCATCTAACTTCTTTTTATCCTTTATTCCATGAATTCTAGGCCCATAGGCAATATTATCATAGATAGACATTGGAAATGGATTTGGTTTTTGAAATACCATTCCTATTCTTTTTCTTAATTCTATTTCATTTAGCTCCTTGTAAATATTGTTATCTTCAAAAAAAACTTGTCCTTCTATTTTTACATCATCAATTAAATCATTCATTCTATTTAAAGTTCTAAGAAAAGTAGACTTTCCACACCCTGATGGACCTATTAAAGCTGTAACACTATTCTTATCTATTTCTATATTTATATTTTTAAGAGCATGATTTGTTCCATAGTGTAAATTAAGATCTTTTACAGATATTATTGACATCATATTTCCTCCTAGTTACATTCTAATGATTAAAATTTTTCTTTATTTATTGTTTTGGTGATTCCCTTGGCTATCAAGCTTAAAGCTAAAATTATAAATATTAGTATAACCCCAATTGCAGAAGCTAGCTCTATATTTCCGGCTTCCTTAGTAACTAGATAAGCATGTACAGTAAGAGTTCTGCCACTAGACATAAGGTTTTGTGGCATTGTAGCTACTGTACCAGCTGTTAAAAGAATTGCCGCTGATTCGCCTATAATTCTTCCAATAGATAATATCACTCCTGATAAAATTCCTGACATTGAACTAGGAACTACTATTTTGTATAAAACTTCAAACTTAGTTGAACCTAAAGCTACTGCACCTTCTTTATAACTTTGAGGAACTGCCTTTAAAGCTTCTTCTGTGGTTCTTATAATTACAGGTAGTACAATAATAGCTAATGTTAAAGAACCTGATACAATTGAAAATTGCAATTTAAGAGTAGATACAAAGAATACTGTTCCAAATAGTCCATATATTATAGATGGTATACCTGCAAGACTTTCTGTTGCAAACCTAATTAATTTAACTCCTCTTCCTTGCTTTGCATACTCTTGTAAATATATAGCTCCACAAATCCCTATAGGAATTGATATTAATAAAGATAATATTACCGTTAACAATGTAGTAACAATCATAGGAAATATACCACCACCATTTATGGGAGAATAATCTCCAAAAATAAAGTTAAAATCTACAAGTCCAAAACCTTTTTTAAATATATATCCTACTATAATAGCAATAATTAGAGCTGTAATAGCTGCAGATAACCATAAAATAGTTTTTAATATATTGTCTTTTATTTTTCTCATATTAATTACCCGCCTTTTCTGATATTTTAGCTATTACAAAGTTTAACAATAGAATGAAAGAAAATAATACTACCCCTGTTGCAAAAAGCATTTCTTGATGTGTTCCAAAGGCATACCCCATTTCTAATGCTATATTAGTAGTGAGAGGTCTTACACTATCTGTTATATTATTNNAGGACTATTCCCAGCAACTAAGATTACTGCCATGGTTTCTCCTATTGCTCTTCCCATTCCTAGTACTATAGCTGTTAAAACTCCAGACTTAGCTGCTGGTAAAATTACTTTAAATATAGTTTCAATTTTAGATGCACCTAAAGCTAAAGATGCCTCTTTATATTGTTTGGGTACTGATCTTATAGCTGTTTCTGCCACTGAAATAATAGTTGGTAGCATCATTACTGAAAGAACTATTATAATGGCAAGTAAACTTTGTCCTTTAGGAAGGGATAATTTACTTTGAATAGCTGGTACTATTATTCCAAGGGCAAAGACTCCAAATAATACAGAAGGAATTCCTGCTAATAATTCCACTCCCTGAGACATTATCTTAGCTACTGATTTAGGTGCTATTTCAACAATAAAAATAGCTGTTAATATTCCTATGGGTACCCCTACAACAAGAGAACCTAGAGTTCCATATATAGAAGCAATTATCATAGGAAGAATTCCATACTTTTCTGAACTAGGTACCCACTCTGTTCCTAGTAAAAATTCTCCAAAGGAATATCCTTTAGATATAAATGGTGTCAACCCCTTATAAAATACAAAACCTATTATTAAAATTAAACTTATTACTGCTATTAAAGCACATACTTTAAAAACATTCTCTGATATACCATCAATGATATATTTTATCCCCTTAAGTTTGTGGGATTTTTCTGTCTTAACTGATTTCACTGACATATATTTGACCTCCAATTTAAATTCAATAGACCTTCAAGATAATTTTTTTCTTAAAGGTCTATACCCATTGTGGCATATAAATTATCTATTTTACTTTTATTCCACCAGCTTCTTCAACAATACCTTGACCTTTTTCACTTAAAATATAATCAATAAATTGTTTTCCATCCTTTGTTAATTTATCTTCTTTATATACTACTAAGAAAGGTCTTGATAATTTATACTCTTTGCTTAATACTTTTTCAGGTGTTGCTTCAATTCCCTCTACTTTTAAATCCTTAATTGAATCATCTAATTGTTCAAAAGAAATATATCCTATTGCATTTTCATTTGTTGAAACTGTAGTCTTAACACTTCCATTACCTTCTGCTATAGTTGCATTTTTCTCCAATTCTTCTGAAGTATATCCTACAATTTCTTGGAAAGCATCTCTGGTTCCTGAACCATCTTCCCTTGAAACTACTACTATTGGGGCATCACTTCCACCAACTTCCTTCCAGTTAGTTACAGCTCCTGTATATATGTCCTTTATTTGTTTCATAGTTAAGTTTTCTGCTGTATTTGATGGATGAACTACTAGAGCTATTCCATCATAAGCAATTACCGTTTCAGCAAGCTCTGATTTTTCTTCAGCTTTTAGTTCACGAGAAGCCATACCTATTTCACTAATACCTTCTATAGCATTTTTTATTCCTGCTGAAGATCCTATTTGTTGAACCTCTACAGTAACATTTGGATTTTCACCTTTGTAACTCTCTGCTTCCTTTTCCATTAATGGTCCTACAGAAGTTGAACCTGATATTTTAATAGTTATAGCTTTTGTTGTATTATCACTAGTATTATTACCGCTATTATTTGAATTGGAAGTATCCTTTCCGCCACAACCTACTAATAATCCCATGGTCATTGTTGCAACTATTCCTGCTATTAATATTTTTATTGAC